>SLPW01000242.1 GCA_007131755.1 Myxococcales bacterium
GTTTACGCCCAAGAAGGCGGCGCCCATCGTCTCCAAGCTCATCGACTCGGCGGTGCACAACGTCATCGAAAGCGAGGTGTTGGACTGGGATCCCGATGATCTGGTCATTGGCGAGGCCTATGTCAACGAGGGTCCGACGATGAAGCGGTTCAAGCCGCGTGCCATGGGCCGGGCGACGAGGATCAACAAGAGAACCAGTCAAATTACGGTGGTGTTGCAGCCGCGTAGCTAACGAAGGCGCGAGGCGCGTTGAGGAGGTCATTTTGGGTCAGAAAGTACATCCGGTAGGTTTTCGCCTGGGCATCATCCGCCCCTGGAGTTCGAAGTGGTACGCCGAGAAGAATTACTCCGATTGGCTCCACGAGGACCTGGCGATCAAGGACTATATTCACGAGAAGAACGAAAACGCCGGGATCAGCAAGATCGAGATCGAGCGCATGGCCAGTAAGGTCAAGGTGACGATCTATACGGCGAAGCCGGGGATCGTCATCGGCAAGCGCGGCGCCGGAATCGAGACGCTGAAGAGCGAGCTGCAGAAGCTGACCGATGGCGAGATCTTCGTCAACGTCCAGGAAGTGCGAAAGCCGGAGCTCGACGCCCAGTTGGTGGCCGAGGGCATCGCGCAGCAATTGCTTCGTCGCGTCAGCTTTCGCCGGGCGATGAAGAAGTCGGTGCAGACGGCGATGAAGTTCGGCGCCCTGGGAATCCGCGTCCACTGTGGGGGTCGTCTGGGCGGAGCCGATATGAGCCGCCGGGAGTGGTATCTCGAGGGCCGAGTCCCTCTGCACACCCTGCGAGCCGATATCGACTACGGCTTCGCCGAGGCCAAGACCACCTACGGCGTCATCGGCGTCAAGGTGTGGATCTTCAAAGGCGAGGTCCTGGAGACGTGATTTTGTCAACGAGGAATTGACGGGCGCTCGGCGGTGACACAGATCGCTGGAGAGTCGGTGAAGACGAGCCCGAACAAAGTGTGCGCGACGTCCGCGTCGCGTGACGAGAAGTAACAGCGGTCAAGGAGAAATGTCATGCTAAGCCCAAAGCGCGTACGATGGCGCAAGCCTCAAAAGGGTCGCACCAAGGGAAAGGCCCAGCGTGGAAATACGGTGGCCTTCGGCGCCTACGGAATCATCACTGTGGAGCCGGGCCGGATTTCGGCGCGCCAGTTGGAGGCGGCGCGGATCGCGATGACGCGATCGATTCGCCGCTCCGGAAAGGTGTGGATTCGAATCTTTCCCCACAAGGCGGAGACCCGAAAGCCGGCGGAAGTCCGGATGGGAAAAGGTAAGGGATCGCCGGAGCGATGGGTCGCTCCCGTACAGCCGGGCCGAGTGCTGTTCGAGATGGACGGCGTCCCCGAGGAGAACGCCCGAGAGGCCTTCCGGCTCGCCGGCCACAAATTGCCGGTCAAAGTCAAATTCGTAAAACGAGGAGGCCCACTTTGAAAGCCAAAGAATTGAGAGAGCGAAACGACCAGGAGCTGCGAGAATTGCACGATCAGCTTCGAGAAGAGATGTTTCGCATGAAATTGAAGAAGCATACCAATCAACTACAGCAGACGCATCGGCTTCGGGAGACGCGCCGCGATCTGGCGCGCATCAAGACCATTCTCCACGAGCGCCGCAGCGCCCGCAGCTGAGTAGCTGGAATCGAACAGGAGTGATAGGACCATGGCGACGCAACAACAATCCGCCGAAGAGCCGGCCCAGCGCAAAACGCGCGTCGGCCACGTGATGAGTGACAAGATGGAGAAGACGGTGGTGGTGTCCGTAATGCGCCGCTACATGCACCCGAAGTACAAGAAGTACGTCAAGGAACGAATCAAGTACAAGGTGCACGACGAGGACAACGACGGAAACGTCGGTGACAAGGTGTTGATCGAAGAGACGCGGCCGCTGTCAAAGCACAAGCGCTGGCGGCTCAAAGAGATTATCGAGCGGGCACCCCAGGTGTGATCCCGGCTGCTGCCGGCGACAACCACGCCGGTGGTCCCGGCCCCCGACAAAAGGTGGGCGCCCCGGCGCCGAACCAGCAAATGGAAGGACCAAGAGGTACGTCATGATACAGATGCAAAGTAGGCTCGGTGTGGCCGACAACTCCGGTGCTCGCAAGGTGCAATGCATAAAGGTCGTCGGCGGCTCGAAGAGGCGCTACGCCTCCGTGGGAGACACCATTATCGTCTCCGTCAAAGAGGCGCTGCCCAATTCGAAGGTGCGAAAAGGCGAGGTCAAGCGCGCCGTCGTGGTGCGCACCCGAAAGGAACTGGCCCGAGAAGACGGCACCTATATTCGCTTTGACGACAACGCCGCTGTGCTCATCGACGACCAGGATCAGCCCCTGGGCACCCGGATCTTCGGGCCCGTGGCACGAGAGCTGCGAGCCAAAAAGTATATGCGCATCATCAGCCTTGCTCCGGAAGTGCTTTAATCCCGGGCGCCGTCCTGACGGGACGGCTCCTCGAGGAGACGGCGTCGGACCTGGCGAGGCGATCAGGAGACCAAACCATGCACGTGAAAAAAAATGACAAAGTGATGATCCTCACTGGAAAAGACCGTGAGTTTACCGGCGAGGTCATCGAGGTGGATCCGAAAAACCTTCGGGTCAAAGTGGCGCGGCGAAATATGATGATCAAGCATCGTCGCCCCAATCCGATCACCGGAGAAGAGGGAGCGAGGGTGGAAAAGGAGGCGTGGATCGACGCCTCCAACGTGGCTCTGTACAACGAGGAGTTGGAACGTTGGGAGCGCACCCACATTCGCTGGCGCGGCTTCGGAGGAGAGCTCTTCGAGACCCGAAAAGAAGCCCGTGACAGTTTCGACGAAGGCGAAGTGCCGGACCCGATCCAGAAGGTGCGGGTGGGCAAGAAGAGTGGTGAGGCATACGACTGACGAAGATCGCCTCCCACGGGCGATGTCGGGGCTCCTTGACAGGGGTCGGTGCATCCACTACTCACAGCGCCCCCGGCGCGACGATGAGGAACGCTTCATCGTCGATTTTTTTGTGACTAGACGTTGTGAAGCGCCGACGCCGCAAGCAGGGCGTCCCGGGGAAGATAAGACAGATGAGCGGCCGGCAAAGATGCCAGGCGGCGACGGAGAAGGAAGATGGCTTTTTTGACAGAAAAATTCGAAACCGAGATCAGGCCGAGCCTGATGGAGGAATTTCAGTTCGGCAACCCGATGCGGGTGCCCACGGTGGAGAAGGTTTCCCTGAATATGGGCCTCGGAGAGGCGGTGCAGAATCCGAAGGTCATCGAATCGGCGGTGGAAGAGATGGCGGCGATCGCAGGGCAGCGCCCGGTGATTGCTCGGGCCAAGCGTTCCATCGCGGGATTCAAGCTTCGCGAAGGGATGCCCATCGGCGTCAAGGTGACGCTCAGGGGCGAGAAGATGTGGGAGTTTCTGGAGCGGCTTATCTTTGTCGCTCTGCCGCGCGTGCGTGACTTCAGCGGTGTCAGCCCGAAGTCCTTCGACGGCCACGGCAACTATACGCTGGGCGTCGAAGAGCAGATCATCTTTCCCGAAGTGGATTACGACAAGGTGGACAAGATCCGGGGTCTGAACGTGACCCTGGTGACGACTGCCGAAAACGACGAGGTGGCCTACCGGCTTTTGCAGAAGCTGGGGATGCCGTTTCGAAAATGATCTTTTGAAGATCGAAGAGTTCGACGAGCGGAGAATGACGTGGCACGAAAAGCGTTGATCGAAAAATCGAAGAAGAAGAAAAAGTTCGCCGTACGCGAATATAACCGGTGTCCCAGATGTGGCCGCTCCAGAGGCTATCTGCGCAAATTCGAGATGTGTCGAATCTGTTTTCGGACCCTGGCGCTCAGGGGAGAGATCCCGGGCGTAACGAAGGCGAGCTGGTAATCAAAACTGAGGCAGACCCTGAATTGAAAGGGCCAGCCCGACGATCGACCCAGGCCTTGATTCGATGCCCGGTGTCGGACTCCGATAGGAGTCTGGCTGAGAGCAAGGAACGAGGAACCAGGCGAGAGAGGAAGAGATGAGTGGAATTCAAGATCCGGTAGCGGATCTCTTGACGCGAGTACGCAATGCCCAGCAGGCTCGACACGCGACGGTGAGCGTGCCGGCGAGCAATCTCAAAGAAGCGATTTTGGGGATTCTCGTCGAGCGCGGTTATCTGGCGTCGGTGGAGCGAATCGACGAGGGACCTCAGGGGAAACTGGTAGCGGAGCTTCGCTACGACGGTGAAAACGTGGGGTTGATCCAGTCCATCAAGCGGGTCAGTCGCCCGTCGCGACGGGTCTACGTCGGGGTGGACGAGATTCCGGAGGTGCTCAACGGGCTGGGGGTGGCGATCTTGTCGACCTCTCGCGGCGTGTTGGCCGACGACGAAGCTCGCACCGCCAACGTGGGCGGCGAATTGTTGTGTACGGTCTATTGATCCCGGGAGACAAGTCATGAGTCGCATAGGAAACGTCCCCATTGAATTGCCTGAAGGCGTCGACGTAAAGATCGAGGGAACGACCCTCGAGGTCAACGGCCCGAAGGGAAGCTTGAAGCGGGAATTTACACCATTCGTCAGCATCGAGACCGAAGATGACGCCATCGTGGTGCATCGTCGAGACGACAGCCGCGAGGCGCGCAGCCAGCATGGACTGGTGCGCAGTCTGGCCTCCAATATGATCGAGGGCGTGTCAAAAGGATACGAAAAGAAGCTCTTGATCAACGGGGTAGGCTATCGGGCGGAGAAGCGCGGCAGTTTTCTGCGCTTTGATCTGGGATATAGTCATCCCATCATGTTCGAGCTGCCCGAGGAAGTGGAGTGCGAGATCGAGCGCCAGACAACCCTGACGCTTCGCAGCGCGGACAACGAATTGCTGGGCCAGGTAGCAGCCAAGATCCGCGACCTGAGGCCCCCCGAGCCCTACAAGGGCAAGGGAATTCGCTACAGCGACGAGGTCATTCGGCGAAAGGCCGGTAAGACCGGTGCGTAATCGATGGTCACCGACGTGGAATGACGAAAGTGTAGCAACGAGGATGAAGCAATGGCTGATTTAAAAGAACGACGACAAAAGCGCCTGAGGCGTAAAAGACGGGTGCGAAAGAAAGTCTTTGGCACCTCCGACCGGCCGCGATTGAGCGTCTACCGCTCGAACGCCCAGATCTATGCCCAGTTGATCGATGATATCGACGGACATACCCTGGCGGCGGCTTCGTCGAATGACAGTGAGAAGCGAGGAGAGTTTGCCGAACTGGAAAAGACGGAACAGGCCGTCGAGGTGGGCAAACTGTTGGCACAACGGGCCCGAGAAAAGGGCATCGAGAAGGCCGTCTTCGATCGCAATGGTTTTATTTATCACGGACGCGTAGCGGCCGTGGCGGACGGAGCCCGCGAAGCGGGCCTCCAGTTCTGAAGGGAGGCACAGAGTGGCTAGAGGACGAGGACGAGGACGACGAAGAAGAAGATCCGACGACCTGCGAGACCAGGTCATCGATATCAATCGGGTCTCGAAGGTAGTCAAGGGTGGTCGCCGATTCAGTTTCGGTGCCATCGTTGCCGTGGGCGACCAGAACGGCAAAGTCGGCGTAGGCCACGGCAAAGCCAATGAGGTGCCGGAAGCCATTCGCAAGGCCAATGACAAGGCCAGAAAGTCGATGATCGAAGTGCCGATCATCGACGATACGATTCCCCACGAGACGATCGGGGTGTTCAACGCCGGTCGGGTGTTGCTCAAGCCCGCCGGAGCCGGTACGGGAGTGATCGCCGGCGGTGCGGTGCGATACATCCTGGAGCTTGCGGGAATTCATAACATCTTGACCAAGAGCCTGGGGTCGAATAATCCCCACAACGTGGTGCGTGCGACGATGACAGCGCTGCGCCAGCTCAACGACCCCGACGAATATCGTCGACGTCTCGGTCAGGAGATCCCACAGGAAGAAGAAGAGCTCGAAGAAGAGCAAGCCGAGGAGAGCGCCGAGGGCGAAGAGCAGGGCGAGGAATCGTCGGCCGAGAAATAATCTTCTTGGCGCCGACGAATAAGTCGGCACCCTGCCGCGTTAGGGACACAGATTAAAGACGCCCCGGTAAAACTCTCCGGAAATTCAGATGAATATGGCCCACCGAAAATCATGGCGCATACAGCCGGCGAAGAGGTCGGAGAGTTGTGGCAAAAGCGGTGAAGCCCGAGAGTGTAAACCACATGAGGACCAGTGATGACGGATTTGAGTAATTTAAAGCCGCCGAAGGGTGCGAACTCCTCGCGAAAGCGAGTGGGAAGGGGCGACGCAAGCACATTTGGAACCACGGCGGGAAAGGGCACGAAGGGCCAGAATGCACGAAGCGGCGGCCCGCGCCACCCGCGCTTTGAAGGGGGCCAGACCCCACTTTATAAGCGGCTTCCAAAATTCGGATTCTCCAACCACAAATTTCGCAAGACCTTTTTGATCGTCAACCTCGAAGACCTGGAGCGCCTGTTTGAAGAGGGCGATGTGGTCGACGAGCAGACACTGGGCGATCGAGGATTGGTCAAGCGGAACCACGACGGAATCAAGATCCTGGGCCGAGGTGAATTGACCAAGTCTTTGACGGTCAAAGCGCAGAAGTTCAGCAAGTCCGCCAAGGCGGCGATCGAGGACGTCGGGGGCAGCGCAGAGGTCATTTGACGTGGCAGGAAAGTTTCGAGACATCCCGAAGATTCCCGAGTTGCGCCGGCGTATTATCTACGCACTGGTGTTGCTCGCCATCTATCGCATCGGTGTATTCATCACCGTCCCCGGCGTGGACCGCAGCGCCATGTCGGAGTTGATGGCCGCCGGTGACGGCGGCGGCGGAGTGATGGGGCTGGTGAACCTCTTTACGGGAGGTGCGCTGGAGTTGATGAGCATTTTTGCTCTCGGCATCATGCCCTACATTTCGGCGGCGATTATCATGCAGCTTCTGACGGTCGTGGTGCCCACGATCGATCGCCTCAAAAAGGAAGGGGAGGCGGGCCGAAAGAAGGTCAACCAGTATACGCGCTACGGCACGGTCTTACTGGGGGTGATCCAGGGCTTCGGGATCAGCCTGTACCTGGAGAATATGCATGGTCAGAACCCGGAGATGGGTCTATTGACCGAGCCGGGTTGGACGTTTCGGTTCATCACGGTGCTGACTCTGACGGCGGGAACGATCTTCGTGATGTGGCTCGGTGAGCAGATCACGGAACGGGGAATCGGAAACGGAATCTCGATTGTGATTACGGCGGCGATCATCGCCCACTTCCCGACGGCGTTGTTCCAGACGTACTCCCAGTACGAGACGGGAGCGATGACGACGTTCACCCTGTTCTCGCTGGTGATAGTGATCGCCGTGGCCACGACGTTTACGACCTTTATGGAGACCGCCCAGCGACGGGTGCCTCTGCAATATGCGAAGCGAATGGTGGGCCGTAAGATCTATGGCGGCCAGACCCATCACCTGCCACTGCGGGTGAATATGGCGGGAGTGATTCCCCCCATCTTCGCGATGTCGATCATGATGTTCCCGTCGACGGTGGCCAGTTATTTCGACCACACGGCAGCGGGGCAGATGATCCAGCAGATCTTCATCCCCGGGGCATGGCAGTACAATCTGCTATACAGCCTGGCGATCATCTTCTTCTGCTTCTTCTATACGGCGGTGCAGGTCAATCCGATGGACATCGCCGACAATCTCAAGAAGTCGAATGCCTTTATCCCGGGCATTCGCCCCGGAAAGAAGACGGCCGAGTATATCGACCACTCTTTGACCCGGCTGACGACGGCGGCCTCGCTCTATGTGACCGCCGTGTGTGTGATGCCCTACTTTTTGATCGATGAGTTCGGCGTCGACTTCTACTTCGGTGGTACGGGACTGCTGATCATCGTCGTCGTGGGATTGGATACGATAAGTCAGGTGGAGAACCATCTCATTACGCGCCACTACGAGGGCTTCGGGTCGAGACCGGGGGCTTCGGAGGGAAGCAGTCGAATCGCCGGCCGCCGCCGCAGCGACTCCGAATTGGAGGACGACGGCGCCGCAGGTGACGACGACGACCAACGCTGACGCTCGGCGCCACCGACCCATCGCAATGAATGCGGTGGGTTCCAAACCCGTGTCGGACCGATTGTGTGCGAGATCTTCGCCTACGTGGTCAGACACGGGTTTTGCGTGGTGTCTTGAAAAAAAAACAAACGTGACGTGATTCGGACCCCGACGAGGTGGTCCGATGGACCAAAAGAGTCGGAGAGCCACAGATGAGCGGATATCGAATGATGATGCTGGGCCCGCCCGGTGCGGGCAAGGGAACCCAGGCAAAGCGCCTGGCGCAGGAGCTGGAGATTCCCCATGTGTCCACCGGCGATATGCTGCGCGATGCGAAGCGAAGGGATACGGAGCTCGGTCGGGAAGCGGCGGAGTATATGAACGCCGGCAAGCTGGTACCTGACGAAGTGGTGATCGGGATCGTCGCTGAGCGCCTGGAGCAAGACGATGCCGCGCAAGGATTTATCCTGGACGGTTTTCCGCGCACCAGGCCCCAGGCCGAGGCCTTGACCGACATGGGAGTGGAGCTCGAGGCGGTGATCAATATCGAGGTCAGCGACGAGGAAGTGGTGCGGCGGCTAGGCGGTCGCTTGAGTTGTCCCGAATGTGGCGCAGTTTATCACAAAGAGGCCAACCCGCCGTCGCAAGACGATGTGTGCGACAAATGTGGAAACCGCGGATTGGTGACCCGAGACGACGATCGTCCGGAGGCCATCAAGCAGCGCCTGGCCAGTTACCATCGGCAGACGGCGCCGCTGGTCGAGTTTTACGAGCAGCGAGGAGTGCTGGAGGCCATCGCCGGGGAGGCCGGCCCCGACGAGGTCACGCAGGAGATCCTGGATCGCCTGGCGGATTGAATGCTGCCCAGGTCAGCCGGGAATGTTGGCTGTGAGCGAGACGATATGTGAAGAGCCCGATGGTGCCGATCAGCGGGGCGAAGTCCCGCAGTTAAGAGAGCGGTCAGCCTCTGATCGGGCGCCCGGCGACGATCCGATCCGGGCGGTGTGGACAGTCCAGCTTGACGCCACCCGGTTCAGTGTGTATGTAACGCCCCCTCGACGGCGGCGGAGAGTAAGGATCAGTGTGCTCGATAAGCCGGCGTCAATCGAGGGATCGAAACCAAGAAGAGGAAACGTTTTATGGCGAAAGAAGAAGCCATCGAGGTGCAAGGCAAGGTCGTGGAGCCGCTACCGAACGCGATGTTTCGCGTGGAGTTGGAGAATGGCCACGAAGTATTGGCACATATCTCCGGGAAGATGCGGATGCACTTCATCAAGATCTTGCCGGGGGATACGGTGACCGTCGAGTTGTCACCTTACGATCTGACCCGAGGTCGGATCGTCTATCGAGAAAAATGAACGAAGCGCGATCGGCGCGTGGGCCGTCGTCGAGTAAAACCGGCGGCGTCGAGCGAGACCGATAGCAATAGGAGTCGACGATGAAAGTGCGACCTTCGGTAAAAAAGATCTGTGATAAATGCAAAATCATTCGCCGCCATGGCGTGGTACGGGTCATCTGTGAAAACCCGCGACACAAGCAGCGGCAAGGCTGAGCGA
>SLPW01000518.1 GCA_007131755.1 Myxococcales bacterium
CACATTCGCCGCTTGCACCGCAGGATTCACTGGCGCAGTCGGCGTCGTCCACACAGGGCTCTCCCAGGCAACTCGGACACATGGTTCCACCACAATCTACGCCGGTCTGATCACCGCTCTGCAGTCCATCGTCGCAACTGGGGACAATGCAGGCCTCCTGGTCGCACAGGGCTTCGTCTCCGCAATCGCCGTCGGTCAGACAGGAGGGATGACAGGTCCCTTGAAGGCAGGTCTCGTCGTCGCGACACTCGATGGCCGAGCAATCGGTGGGAACGCAGGCATCACCGGCGCAGCGTGCGTCGGAGTCGCAATCGCCCTGTGCGTCACATTCGACGTGACAGGTTCCGTAGTAGCAGGCTTCGCCCGGCGGACAGTCGATATTGTCACAATGGGGGATGCAGGTATCGTCCGAACAGGCCGAGTCAGATCCACAGTCGGCGTTCTCTTGACAGGAGGGATAGCAGATTCCCTGATGGCAGGCCTCGTCGTCTTCACATTCGACGCCCGAACAGTCCAACGGAGCGCAGTGATCACCATAGCAGCGCTCGTTCACGTCACAGTCCGACTCGTCACTGCAGGAGGGATAACAAACGCCGCGATAGCACTCTTCGCCATCCAGGCACTCCACCTGGGCGCAAATATCATCGGGATCGACGTCTCCTGCGTCTAAATCTGCGTCGAGACCTGCGTCGAGCGCATCACTGACGCAGATCTCGTTGACACACTGAAAGCCATCGAAGCAGTCCGCATCACTGTCGCACTGGAACAGCCGATCTTCCAACTCCAGATCGGTGTTGCAGGCAACCCCCAGCATTGATCCGAAAACCACAAAAAAGAGACAACTACAGAGGACAACCTTGACTCTCTTCGGCATCATATTCTCGAATGAGATAACAGCAATTCAACACTCCTATGGTTCAGCGGAAGCCCAGGACCGCATTCGGAGAGGACAGGAAGCTCGGTGTCGCCGTGAGGCGACGCTTTTGGCTCGTCGAATATAGACGATAAAAAATCGCCTTTCCCCACCGGCTCCACCAGGCCCAAAACCGCTGCCAAATGCCTCTCACAGGCAAAAGGAGCTTATCTGAAACAACAATCAAACACCACCCAAGATATACCAGGAAAGAATGACCGATTTCTTCGATAGAATACGGTCTGACTCCAAAAAAACAGCGTCGGGTGCCGACACTCACCTACGAAGAATCCCGCGACGCACCAAAGAGATGAGCCCTATCAACACCAAAAACATCACCCCGCCACCCTTCTTCGCGTCGACACTGGAGCAACCGTTTGCACTTTCTTCTTCTGCCTCTTCTTTCGCTTCCAGCTTCGCCACCATCTCTTCCGTGGTCAGCGTATCCTCATCGCCACCTTCCAGGCTTTCGATGACGGCGTTGAACTCCTCATAGGCGTCGGCCAACTGATCGGCAGGCACTCCCTCGAAGACGCCATGGGCTGACTGGCGTGACAGATTCCCCGCCACATCCACCGCATAGACCTCGATCCGGGTCTCCTCCATCAGCGGTGCATCCGGCTCGTCGTGACGGCAGCGATCGCTGCGTCCGCCGAGCTCTATCTCCACGACTTCTCCCACGTCATCTGCAGGAGGCGTCACCAGAACGCGCCTTGTCATCTTCGCCTCGCCATCTCCCCACGAAAACTCAACGAGGTAGCGCAGATTTTCCGCTGCCGTCGTCTCACTCTCTCCTCGTGGAAATCGCAGCGTCCACTCCCGAAACAACACGGGAAAATTCGGGTAGGCCAAAAGCTCCATCTTCGCTTCAACCTCTCCCTCTCCCATCACCGGCGGCTCGATCTCGGCGTCCACCGACTCCACGCTGAACGCCGCCTCTGCACCGTCGCCCATCGCCCATCGGAATTCGCCCTCCGAGAGTCCACTGACCCGAGCGCCCACCTGGGACCTGGCATCCTGGAGGCGCTCTTCCTCCACGGACTCCACAGCCCATCCGTCGGCACCGTCCACCTTCAGATCCGCTGGTGACGCGCCGTGCAATCCACCGTAGACGATACTCCCCGTATAGCTCACCAGGACTTCGCTCCCCTTTACGACCGTTCCGTCGCGGGGAATCTGTTCCAGTTCGCCGGAACAATCCGGCGGCTCCTCCGCCGTCGCCGTCGTCCACAAAAATGCTCCCGCAGCAAATGCCGCGAGCGCAACGAGTCGGACCATCTGCGATTGAAATTGCTTCATACCCTTCTCTTTCGAGCAGACTAACTCCACCAGGCGATCGCCAGATCGCCCTTTACCTCTCTCCGCCCTGCTTATCACGCCCAAAACACAATTCGCACGCGACACTTCGTCGCACATCATACGCTCGCGAAGCACGGCGAAAAACCGGGCTAAAATCCGATCCGCTCCCGATGGGCATTCCACGACGGGTTGTCGAACTCAAACAACACGCTGTCTGCCCCGGAATCGGGAGTGACCAGGATCTCTACATAGCCCTCTTCGTCGGTATATGCCGTCTCGGCCTCTCCGTCGGTGATGACATCTACTGCCACATCGGTGACCCCCGTCGGCTCGTCGACACCGCTGGTGGCCCGGTCGACGACGCGAAGCGAGTATGTCACCTCCCCGCCATCCTCTTCGACTTCCATGACCTCCACGGCGAACTCCAAGAAGTAGTAGTACCATCCGGCGCGACGAGTGCTGACGCCGGCCTGGGACAAGGCCCGTCCCCGCGAGGAGCTGCGACTCAAGTCCTGCAACTCCATTCCGTGGTCGCTGGTCAACACCACAAGCGTGGAGTCGTCGATCTCCAGATGCTCCAGCAGATCGAGCATCGCTGCCATGCGCTGATTGACCCGCGAGATCACCGTATAGCGCTCGTGGTCGCCGTGTGGACCGTGGGCATGTCCGGCCGTATCGGTAGAGCCGAAGTTGACGATCGTATAGTGCGGAATGGGAAGCCCGTCCTCACCGCGCTCGATATGATCCTGAAAGAGGGCGGCAAAGGTGATGGCGCTGTCGTTGTCCATCAACGCCGCGTAGTCCTGAATATCCGCCGGTGGAAGTTCATAGACCTCACCACCGACCATCAAGGTCTCCGCATCTTCCGGTGTCTCGAATCCCTCGGGAATTCGACGCTCCAACGTCGAGAACTCCGCTCCCCGGCTCGACGGCTCGTTGATGCTCGCCGCCAACACTCCCTGGGCGAGCGTGCCGAAGGTGCGCATCACCGCTTCGTGGAGAGTCTCCACAGGAAGGTTAGAGTGAGCACTTCCCATCAGGTGCTCCGTCTCGAAGAGTTCGCTGATAGGCGATGCCTGGGTGGACTGCTCCCGCACCCAGAAATTATTGTCGATCACCCCGTGGTGGCCTGCCCAGGCTCCGGAACCAATCGTGTTGTGGCCGGGATAGGTATTGGAGGGAAAGTTGGAAATCGATCCAAACTCAAAGGCCGCGCCCGAGGCGAACATTCGGCGATAGGCGTCGACCTCGAACTCCGGGTCGTCCGACAATACCTGATATAACAACTCCGTATTCGTCAGTCCGTCGTTGATGATGATCACCGCACGCTCGGCCACGGGATCTCCACTCTCGATGGCATCCCAGGCGTCGTCGGTGAAGACCTCCTGCAATACCCGGCCGTCTTGCCACTTGAGAAATACATCGTCGCGAAGCCGCATATCCGGACCAACGCCTACCGTTTGCTCCACCCCCAGCGCTGCCGCCACGGTGGGAGCGATATCCACCTGTCGCACCGCATCTTCGAAGAGCAGCGTCTGCTCGCCATCTCCCATCTCGGCCACATAGCCCACGCCGTCGTTTTCGTCGGCGTTGCGCACGCCCGGACCAAAGATCACCAGCGGCGACCGGCTCTGAAGAGCGCCCAGATTTCCATGGGTGCCGAATCCTCCCGTCGACCAACTGGCGGGGATGATCATCAGATCCCCTGTGCGGGGGTCGTCGAAATTCTGGGCGATACGCTCCATGGCAAAGGGGTAGTGCATCTGTTGCGGTGGCACGAAGGCCACACGCGGATCGCCGGCCAGATAGCCCTCATCGACGTAGGTGACCTCGTTGGGGTTTTCGCCAAGGCTCAACAACTCCTCGTATTCCGACAGAGCGGTGGGATCCATATTCTCCAGCGGATTGGCCCCCGCCTGCTCCACCACATGGAACTCAGGCGCCTGGCCGCCATTTCCGGCCTCGCGCCGAAAGGCGATCATTCCTTCGTCGACGGCCCCACCGCTATATACTTCGTAATGAACGTCGCCGTCGGACTGCCTTCTGGCCGTAACCACCATGGCAACCTTCGAATCGGCGCGAAACTCCGGCAGCGCCATCTGGAACAACTCGTATTGGGCCTCGTCGATCCCCTGCTGTTCCCAACTGAGATAGGGAATGATCGAATCGCCCACCTCCAACCCGTCGGGGCAACAGGGCTCCTCGATGCGCGGCTCCACCGGCTCTCCCTCCTCGACATCGATGAACCCATCCACTACCGCCCGCCGACCCGACAATTCCAGCTCCACCAAAATCTCTCCCGTATCGTCGGGATCGAGGAGCCGACGCGCCTGCTCCTCGGTCATCGTGATATACTCCCCGACGGCGTCTACGAGGTCACCGAGACCGTCGTCGCTCAACCTTCCTTTGAGGACCGCCTCGTCCACGAGATTCAAGTCCTCGTCGAAGGTGCCCGTCAACGTCACCTCCTCCACGTGGAGACTCAGCCCCTCCGTAAGCGACGAAAAACCACTGAGATCGATATTCATCTCCTCGGCGGCCGTATTCAGATCGTATTGCACCGTATCGCCCTGGAGCCGAGCCTGAAAATCACAGGTGCTCGGGTTTATCGACCCGTAGTACATGGAGTAGACGTCCTCTACGGTATTCGGCGTCTCATCGTAGCCGTAGCTGACCCGCTCTCCGATCCCCCCTACCACTTCCACTTCGTCGTCTACTCCGTCGGTCAGCCCCTTGGCGATAAATAAAAGGGGCGGCACGGAGTCCATATACCCGGCGGTCAAAGACGCGATAGATGCCGGCTCCACTAATGCTGTGGCCTGCAAGGCGAAAGAGTCACCCTCGGGGATGACGTATTCGATCTCGCATTCCTCGATCTCCTTGTTCTGGTTGTCCTTCTCCTCTTGCTGCTCCTGGTTGTCTGCCGGTTCTTCGTCGTCGCCACAGCCCACCATGGCCAACGTCGACGCCAACCCCACCACCAACAGCCACCTGCCGATTCCGCTTCGCTCGTCTCTCATCTCGTCGCCCATCGCTGAGTGCCTCGTCATCTGTCGACCCCTTCGTCCCCCGGCCTGATTTCGTACCCCGCCTTCACTCCACGGGAAGCCGCTCGATCTCGGCGCCCAGGGACGTCAATTTTTCCTCGATTCGCTCATAACCGCGATCGATTTGTCGCACATTGTAAATGGTACTCTCTCCTTTTGCACATAGCGCGGCGATCAAAAGTGCCATGCCGGCACGCACGTCGGGAGATTCCAGTGTCGACCCGTACAATTGGCTCGGTCCTACCACGACCACCCGGTGGGGATCGCAGAATACGATCCTGGCCCCCATGGCGATCAGCGAGTCCACGAAGAACATCCTTCCCTCGAACATCTTCTCGAAGAATAGCACCGTCCCCTGGCTCTGGGTGGCCACGGTGATGGCGATGGACATCAAGTCCGTCGGAAAGGCCGGCCACGGGGCATCGTCGATCTTGGGGATGGCGTCGTTCAAATCGTAGTCCACCCTCAAGGGCTGATCGGCGGGCACGTAGAGGTCTCCGTCGCGAAGCTCCATATGGACCCCGAGCTTCTCGAAGGTCAGCCGGATCATGCGCAGGTCGTCGGCCACCACGTCTTCGATGGTCAGCTCGCTATTCGTCACCGCCGCAAGGCCCGCCAACGAACCCACCTCCAGATAGTCCGGTCCGATGGTGTGCTCACATCCCCACAGCCCCTTCGTCCCCTCGATGGTCAGAATATTGGTGCCGATGCCGTGGATGCGCGCCCCCATGCTCGTCAGCATCCGGCACAACCCCTGGACGTGGGGCTCGCAGGCGGCGTTTCGAATCGTCGTCCTCCCCTGAGCGACCGCCGCCGCCATAATGGCGTTCTCCGTGCCCGTCACCGACGCCTCGTCGAGGAAGATATTCGTCCCCTCGAGCTTGTCGCTCTTCATGGAGAATCGATCTTCCAATACCTCGATTTTTGCCCCCAGCGCCTCGAGCGCCAAAAAGTGTGTGTCCAACCTTCGCCGACCGATGACGTCTCCGCCCGGAGGTGGCAACTCGCACTCCTCCATGCGCCCCAACATACTTCCCGCAAATAGAATCGAGGCCCTTACCTGCCTGCAGAGCTCGCGATTGAGCTGCGTCTTCTCCACGTTCTTATTGCGGATCTTCACCGTATTTTCGCCCACCCACTCGTGCCATCCTCCCAGATCTTCCATCACCTTCAGCATCACCAACACGTCATTGATGCGCGGTACGTTCTTGAGCGTGATCTCCTCATCGGTCAACAGCGTGGCTGCAAGACAGGGCAGCGCTTCGTTTTTGCTTCCACCGGGCCGAACCGAACCGGACAGACGCTTGGCACCTTGGATGACGAATTTTTCCATAACACTTCTCGGGGGTTAATGCGCAGGGGAGTGGACTACCAACAACGCCGGAGGTGTATCACGATGAAGAGTTCGGCGACAACTGACACCACACCCTTGGTGCGATGCCATCCCTGGCATCGACGTGCGTTCGACGCGCTCCACAGGATGGCACGGATGCCATCGCACCAAAAAATACCATCGCTTCACTTGCCGACCCCGCACCGGCGTTTATCCTCCCGAAACTCATCCGATTATTTTCGAGGAGACGCCATGCCACACAACCCCGACCGGTTGTACCAGGGAGGCTATCTTCCCCACTGCGAGGGCGGCGGTCGCCCTCAACTCATCACCACCCGACTCGCCGACTCTCTGCCGAAATCGGCATACCGACGCATACTCGCCAAGGCCGAAGACGAAGCCGAGCGCCGGGCGCTAGCGCAACGCTACCTCGACGGGGGGCGCGGCGCCTGCGTGCTCCGCCACGCCGAGGCGGCATCGATTATCCGAGAGGCACTCCAATTCTACGACGGAGACCGCTACACTCTCGTCGACTGGGTCGTGATGCCAAATCACATCCACTTCGTCTACGACAACCCCACCGTCCCGGTGGGAAAAATTTGCGAGGACCTCAAGGGGTATACCGCGTCGGCCATCAACAAGGTGCTCGGACGCTCGGGCAAATTGTGGCAGCGCGATTACTTCGATCGCTACGCCCGCGATGAGGGTCATCTATCGAATATGTGTTTCTACACGGTGCTGAACCCGGTTCATGCGGGACTTGTCGACGATCCCTTGGACTGGCCTTACTCGAGCGTTCACGACTATCCGCCAAAGTTCAAAGACGACCTTCGGCGGTGGTATCGGGCGTGGAGGCGGCGGTTTTGGAACGCGCCTCGATAAGGTCTCATCGCGCGATGCGCTCCACACGATGGCACGGATGCCATCGCACCAAAATAATGCTCTCGCTACATCTCCCTTGGTGCGATGCCATCCCTGGCATCGACGTGCGTTCGACGCGTTCCACACGATGGCACGGATGCCATCGCACCATTACTCCTTTTACCCGTTGGTGCGATGCCATCCCTGGCATCGACGTGCGTTCGACGCGCTCCACACGACGGCACGGATGCCATCGCACCACAAAAGAGCGCCATCGATCGCACTCCATTCCATTCCATGCTACGAATAATCCCACCACCCCTTCGGTTACCCTTGCGAAAACGCCGTACCCAAAGCCCCCTGCCGGCCACCCGATGCGACCGAAACTGTTCCGAGACCCCATCCACGACATCATCAGCTTTGAGCTCGACGATCCGGTGGAGCGCTGCCTCTTCGAGCTCATCTGCACTCAGACCTTCCAGCGCCTGCGCCGCATCCGGCAGCTAGGGTTTGCGGGACTGGTCTACCACGGCGCCGAGCACAGCCGCTTTGCTCACTCGCTTGGGGTTGTCCACATCGCCCGGCGCATGCTGGAGGCGCTCTCGAAGGATACCTGTGTCGACGACGATACGCGCATGGAAGTCCTGGGCGCCGCGCTTCTTCACGATATCGGCCACGGCCCCTTCTCCCACGCCATCGAGAAGGTCACCGGCGCCCATCACGAAGCCTATACCCGCCAGATCATCCTGGACCCCGACACGGACGTCCACGCCATCCTGGCCCACTATTCCGAAGAGATGCCCGCACGTATCGCCCGCTACTTCGGCCCCCGCCAGGACTTTCCGTCAGAAGACCAACTGTGGCTCGACGTGGTCTCCTCCCAGCTCGACGCCGACCGGCAGGACTATATCCTTCGCGACGGCCACGCCACAGGCGTCAAGATCGGCATGTACGATCTGGAGCGCATCCTGGCCATGCTCACCACCTACAAGAGCGACGACGACGAACGCGTCACCCGACTCGCCGTCAGCTACCGCGCCCGGGAGGCCGTCGAGGATTACCTCATCGCCCGTTTTCACATGTTCAAGCAGGTCTATCTCCACAAGACGGTGCGATCTGCGGAGAAGATGCTGGAGGCCGTCCTCCAACGAGGCGCCGAGCTCTTGCGTCTCGGCCATTCCTGGAGCGGATTGACCGAAGCTCCCCCCCTGCTGCGCCTTCTCTCCGGCGGGGAATTGTCCACCGCCGAATTTCTGGCCATCGACGACACCGACGTATGGATGATGCTCAAATTATGGCAATCCGACGACGACGAGATCCTGGCCCGACTCAGCAACGGACTCCTCAGTCGCCGCCTGTACAAAACGGTGGACCTCGACAATACGGACCCCGTCGTCGTCGCTCGGGTCATCGACCGGGCAAATGAGATCGCCACCGACCTGGGTCTTCCCTCCGACTACGCTGTCCTCGTCGACCGCGCCTCGGACACCGCCTACAAACCCTACGATCCCTCTCACCCCCACCGAAGCGCCCACATCCCCGTCGTCGAGCGCTCCGGCGCCGTCGTCCCCATCGAGCGGGGAAGCGATATCGTCCACCTGCTGAGCCGCGACTCCTACAATATCGTGCGCTTGTGCATCCCACAGGAGATCCGCCAGCGACTCACCAAGCTCTTCCCCGCCTATGCCTGAGTTGAGCTCCCCTCCCCTCGATGCGCCATTCAGGAGCGCGGGCAGCTTGCCCGCCCTATATTCATCGACCACCGCCTTGTGTTACCATCCGTCCAAGCTGACGACGTGGCCAATGAACGGAATCGATGAACGCGGAGGCATCCAAGATGCAAGGTGAGCCCGAGGTAACGTACGAACAGGTCGAGGCATTGGTCGACAAGGTGGAGATGCAAAATGGGCGCGCCCTCGTTCGATTTCGCTGTACGTGCACCGACCACACGACGAGTTCACGAGTCCCGGTGGATCTGACCTCCGATACGGGATCGATGATCAAGACCGGCATCTTCGTAGTCTTGATCTCCCTCATAAAGAGCATGATCTTTCGACGCCTCGGCCTGAGACGAGGTCGCGG
>SLPW01000366.1 GCA_007131755.1 Myxococcales bacterium
GTCATCGGCGACCTCCTCGTAGTTTTTGCGTGACGCGGTTTTCGGATTCATCACGGCTTTGACCTCGAACATGGTGATCGTGGGCAGGACCCGCGCGAATAATAGGAAGAGGGTGAAGAACATCCCGAAGGATCCAATGGTCAGCAGCCAGTCCATCGCCTTGAAGTTGTACATTCCCCAGGAGCTGGGGACGAAATCGCGGTGAAGTGCGGTGGCGACGATGACGTAGCGCTCAAACCACATTCCGATATTCACGAAGATGGAGATGATGAACAGGGCGACCAGATTTCGCCGCAGCTTCTTGAACCACAATAGGTGGGGGATGACCATATTGCAGGTGAGCATGATGGCCGCCGCCCATCCATAGGGACCGAGCAGCCGGTTTGCGAAGTGGAAACGCTCGGCGGGCACCGCGGAGTAATATGCGATGATAAACTCCGTGAGATAGGCGATACTGACGATCCCCGCCGTCAAGAGTACGACTTTGGCCATCGACTCCAGATGGTTGATGGTGATGTAGCTTTTTAATTTGAAGACGTGACGCATGATGATGGTCAGCGTCAACACCATGGCGAAGCCGGAGAAGATGGCGCCGGCGACGAAGTAGGGCGGGAAGATGGTGGAGTGCCAACCGGGGATGACGGAGACGGCGAAGTCGAAAGACACGATGGTGTGCACCGAAAGCACCAGGGGAGTGGCGAGTCCGGCGAGCATCAGGTAGGCCGACTCGTAGTGGCGCCAGGAGCGGTTTCCGCCGGTCCATCCCAGGCACAGGATGCCGTAGATCTTCTTTCGCAGCGGGTGTTTGGCCCGGTCGCGAAGGTTCGCCATGTCGGGGACGAGCCCGATATACCAGAAGACAAGCGAGATCGTTCCGTAGGTCGAGACGGCGAAGACGTCCCAAAGAAGCGGGGAGTTGAAGTTGACCCACAGAGGCCCCCGACCGTCGGGAAGGGGGAAGAGCCAGTAGGCGAACCAGGGCCGTCCGGTGTGCAATAGCGGGAAGAGTCCGGCGACAGCGACGGCGAAGATGGTCATCGCCTCGGCGGAGCGGTTGATGGCGGTGCGCCAATTCTGTTTGAACAAAAACAGAATCGCCGAGATCAGGGTGCCGGCGTGGCCGATCCCGATCCAGAACACGAAGTTGACGATGAACACACCCCAGTTGACGGGGCTGTTGATCCCAGTGGTACCAATGCCGGTACCGACGGTGGTCATCAGACTGCTCAAAAAGACGAGCATGAGCAGAAAAGAGGGAATGAAGGCCGCCCACCACAACTTGGTGGGCATCACCTCCGTATGACGAGCGATATCGTCGTCGACCTCTTTCCAGGTCTTGTCGTCGGCGACGAGTGGTTCCCGCTTGGCCAGAGGGCCTCCGAAGGGGCCTTCTCCCTTTACTTCGCGGGGACGTCCTATGTACTCACTTCGTTTCATGCCGGGACTCTTGCGAGCGTCAGTGGGTCAAAAGAGCGAAAAAGTACGGGGCGGAAGCACACAGGCGACCACCACGGGCGTATCAAGCCAGTTCTTCGTCGGTGTTCCAGATACGGGTCAAATAAGCGACGCCGGGCCGAGTATCGAGGTCGGCCAGGGCGAACATGGCGCGCTTTCGTTTGTGGATGCGCGCCACTTTGTGATCGTCGTCCAAGAGATTGCCGAATTCGATGGCGTCGGCGGGGCACGATTGCTGACAGGCGGTGACGACCTCGCCATCGTGGAAGGTTCGTCGTCCCTCCTCCATGATCTTCCACTTGCCGCGACGGATGCGCTGGACGCAGAAGGTGCATTTTTCCATCACACCACGCGATCGCACAGTGACGTCCGGGTTGAGCGCAAGTTGAAGGGGCTCGGTCTGGTTGAACCGGCCGTGCTCCTTCATCTCCGGATAAAAGCGGGCGAAGAAGGAGTCCTCACGGTTTTCGGCGTAGTTGAACCAGTTGAAGCGCCGCACCTTATAGGGGCAGTTGTTGGCACAGTAGCGGGTGCCCACGCAGCGATTGTAGGCCATCTGATTGAGGCCGTCGTTGCTCTGCATGGTGGCGACGACGGGACAGACGGACTCGCAGGGGGCCTTGTCGCAGTGCTGGCACAACATGGGCTGCATGACCACGCGCGGCTCGTCGAGGAATTCTCCGAAGGCGAGGTAGGGCTCGTCTTCGTACATGGGGTCGCCCAGGAGCCCGTCGCGGGCGCGCACGGCCTCCTCGGGAAGCCGGTAGTAGCGGTCGATGCGAAGCCAGTACATCTGGCGTCCCTCGAGGATGCCCTGACGACCGACGACGGGGATATTATTCTCCTCCTGACAGGCGATGGTGCAGGCCGAGCAGCCCGTGCACTTGGTCATGTCGATGGACATGCCCCATTTGAGGTCGCCGAAGTCGTGATCCGGCCACAGGCTGGGCGGCCGATAGCCCGCTTCTTCATAAGGAGTGCGGTAGACGCCGGCGCGCTGATCATCCGTGTATTCCTGGAGGTTCGCCGTGGCCAGAATGCGATGACGCTCCACGTCGACGACGCCGGCGCCCTGGATGACCGAAAGGGTCTCCACATCCCCGGTGTCGCGGATATCTGCAGACAGCCCGGTGTACAGAGTGCCCTCGTCGGTGGCCTCAGCCAGAAGAAAGGCGTTATGGCCCACGTCGTCACCGACGACACCCACCGATTCGCGGCCGTAGCCCAGGGGCAGGGCGATGACGTCTTCGTGCATGCCGGGCATGGCGATGACCGGGAAGCGAAGGGAGTCGCCCCCTTCGGTGCTCACCTCGAGGATCTGACCGGATTGAAGACCGGCGGCTTCGAAGGTGCGATACCCGACCATGGCGAAGGAGCCCCAGGTGTGCTTGGAGATCGGATCGGGCAACTCCTGGAGATGACCGTTATTCGCGTGACGACCATCGTACATGGGGATGGTCGGAAAGAGTTGGACCACTTTGTTGGACAGGTCGCCCAGACCCACGTCTGCGGCCTGCGGGAGATCTGACGGCAACAACTCCGCAGCCTGTGAGACGTTGAAATTCGGGGCCGCCACGGCGCGGTCGGCGTCGATGATATGGCCGTCGCGAAGCACCTGTTCCCAGAAATGATCGAAGCTGGCGAGGGCGTTGAAATTCGCGTAGATCTCGCGCTCCCAATAATCGCGCAGATAGCGGTGGAATGGGCCCGGGTCGTAGGGTCGTCCTCGACCGTGTCGATCTCCGATGGGGTTGGGCTCGTCGGGGCCTTCCAGATAGGCGGCCAGGCCGGGAGCTTGCTCTTCGTCACCGAACCAATGAAGCAGACTGTCTTCGAAGGCGCGGGTCTCGAAGATCGGCAAGATGACCGGCTGGCGCACAGCAAAGACGTCGGCCCTGGGGTTGGAGTCACCCCAACTCTCCAGGTAGTGGCATCCCGTGGCGACGACGTCGGCGTGGCGGGCCGTCTCGTCGAGGCGTTTTGCCGTACTGATGACGTAGGGCACCTGCTCCAGGGCGGCGGCGAAGTCGAGATTTGCCGGGCTGGTGTAGACGGGGTTGGTCTCGTCGATGATGAGCACTTCCACGTCACCGGCCTCGATCTCGTCGATGAGGGCCTGAAGTTCCGTGGCGCCGCCGGGCGACTGATAGGAGGGAAGAGAGCGGTCGATGGTTCGACCGTCGTTCTCCAGAGCGGCGTTGATGAGGTTGACGGCGCTCTCGAGGGCGATTCCGTCCACGCTGGCGCTTGCGATGCCGCCGGCGATGACGATGGATTGCCCGGCGTGATCGGCCAACTCGGCGGCCACCTGCCGAAGATCGTCGGCGTCGACGGTGTCGCCGAGGCGGTCGGCCACGGATTCGACGTCAAAGGGGGCGAGGGCGCCCTGGACGGCAGCGGCGGGCACGCCGCCGGGGCTGTGATTTTCAAAGAGTTCGTGGGCGATCGCCAGGGCCACATACGTCAGGTGGTCGGGGCGCACCCGGTAGCGATCGTCGGCGTTGATGCCGGTCAAGGTCAGGGACGGCTCAAAGGCGACGAAGCGGTTCATCGTCGGGTCGTAGTCGTACTGAAAGTCGTCGTCCAGTGCCGGATCGCTGAGTCGCTGGTCTACCAGCCTTTGGAATTCTTCGTCGCTGACGTCGCCGTGTTCGGCGCGAATTTCGTCGTGCACGAATTGTTCAAGGGCCTGGTTATACTCTTCTTCGGCGGCGAAGAAGTCGCGACCCGACGCAAATTGGCGGGTGAACTCCACCGGTGACAGCCAGGTGCCGAGAAAATCGCTGCCAAGAGAGACGATGAAGTTGGCCTCGTCGAAGCGATAGCGCGGCACGTGGGCTGAGCCGTAGGCGGCCTGGTTGGCGGCGGTGACAGCTTCGTCGGCCAGTGGTTCGTAGACGTAGTGGGCGGCGTTGGGAAGATCGTCGACGATCTGGTTGATGAGCCCCGTCGTAGCGGGGCCGGTTCGTGCGCCGGTGAGGATGCGCAGTCCGTCGCCGTTGCGAAGTCCCTCAACGCGCTGCCGGATCTCTTCGTCGACGTCATCCCAGCTTCGAGCCTGTCCGTCGGGACCAGCAGGGTGGCGCAGGCGATCCGGATCGTAGAGATCGATATAAGAGGCCTGGCCGCGGGCGCAGAGGCCGCCCTGGCTGACGGGGTGATGGGGATTGCCCTCGAGCTTGACGGGGCGTCCGGCGCGGCTCTTGACGATGATGCCACACTGAGAGGGGCAGGCATCGCAGACGCTGGCATAATGGCTGAAATTGCCGATGCGAACGTCTTCGGGGCGATCGACATAGGGCACGATGTGACGCACTTCCTCGCGGCAGGCGACGCTGGCCATGGCCGCCGTGGCGGCAGCAGCACCGCTGACGCGCATGAAGTCGCGGCGGTTCATCGTCAGCGGCTCGGATCCGTCGGAGAAGCTGAGCGTGACGTCACCTTCGCCGTTGGAGCGAAGCAGCACGGAGGCTCCCGGCTGTGGTTCGGAGTGCCTGGGCAGATCCGGATCTTTTTTGTCGTTACTCATAACGGCCATTCGTTAGGTCGTCGCCCTGCGTGGCCTTGGAGGCTGGCAGGGACGCGTTGTGTTGAACTTCGGCGGCTCACCGCGGTGGGGGCCGCATCAACGTTTTCGTATCGTTTTCGCCGAGGCGAAAAGAAATCCCGGCCCGTCAGTAGTGACAGGTGACGCAGTCGATGGGGGCGTTGTGTTCGGGATCGCGGTGGCAGTCGACGCACCAGCCCATATTGAACTCGTTGGTCACCTCTACGACGTCCATGCGGTTGACCTGTCCGTGACACTCCACACAATCAATGCCCCGCTGGATGTGGGGCTGGTGGCTGAACTGAACGTGGTCTGGCTGGTCATGGACCTTGACCCATTCGACGGGTCGGCCCTCTTCGTAATGTGAGGTCAACTCCTGGATTTGCTCGCTGTCCGTGGCCACCGTGGCGTGGCAGTTCATGCAGGTGTCCACGTCGGGAACCGACGAGACGGGACCGGCGCCGGGCTCGGTGTGGCAGTAGCCACAGGGGATCTCGTTGACCCCGGCGTGGAGTTCGTGGCTGAATTCGAAGGGTTGCTCGGGAGCGTATCCCTCGCGCGGATCGAAACAAGCGGAGAACCCGATCGCGGCGACTAGGATGAGGACCCCGGCAATGGTCAGGTAGCGAGCAATCATAGGTCCAACTACTCCATGAACCAGAAAAACGATGGTGGGCGGCCTGGCCGCCCCTTCGAGGCGTAGAGGCCCCTCGGAAAGCGGGCCTTTAATCCCATGAGGACCGGTGAGATGTCAACAAGTTCATCTCGATCCTGGCGGACGGCGATCGCGCCGTGGTTACGGGCTTTTTCGGCAACGGGGACGATCGCTTCGTCGGCTCGGCGGGGAATATTTCAACGATTTCAAAGCGTTGAGGGCGTTCTGGGGTCCGCCGGGCCCTGTTATCAGTGCTGGAGGACAACTATTCCTCCAGCGACGGGCGAAAGGTATCAGAGAAAAAATACAATCGACCAGTGATTTGGATCACCCTGCGGTGTGGCAAATTGACGCAGCCCCCCTTCGGGACCGGATGGAGAGGGCGAGGCAGGGGTCAGGCAGATGGGGAGGGCGGGGTGGGATTCCAGAGGATCCACCATAATAGAGCGGTGAGCAGCAGCAGGCCGCCTGCGAAATAGAAGGGGGCCTGCGGGGCGATGAAGGCGAAGATCATTCCACCGGCGGCGGGGCCGAAGATGCGGCCCAGGCTGGAAGCGGAGGTCAACATTCCCAGCAGTTGGCCCGTGTCGGAGTGATTGGTGTGTTGTGCCGACATCATGGACAAGATCCCGGGGTGGACGATGGCACGCCCGAAGGTGGCCACCCCCAGGGCGGTCAACAGAAACCACAGGGCCGGATACAGTGGGGCCACCACCAGCCCGGCGCCCAGGATCACCACCCCCAGAAGGGTCATGCGGCGATCGCCGAGGCGCCGCGAAAGGGGCCCGACCGCCCCGTGGAACGCAGCCATCAACAATCCCATGGCGGCAAAAATGATCCCCACCTCTACGATATCGTAGCCGTAGATGGCCTCCATATAGATGAAGAAGGTTCCCTCGAGCACGGTCAAGGAGACGGTATAGAGGAAGAAGAGCAGGCACAGCAAAAAGACGGGGCGCTTTTTTAATTGGCGCCATACGGAGACAGGCTGAGTGCGCAGGCGATTTTTCTGGCGCTCGCTGGCACTGTCGGTGGGCTCGACGAGGAGAAAGATCCCGAGCCCGAGGGCAATGAGGTTGACCAGCGCGGCGGCGGCAAAGGGCATACCCGCCCCGAGGATGCCGGCCACGCCGGGCTCGGCGATCACTCCCACCGCAGCGCCGATGGCCGGCCCCAGCGTAAAGCCGATGCCGAAGCTGATGCCGATGACGGCCATCCCCTTGCTGCGAGTGTCGCGATCGGTGCCGTCGGCGATAAGAGCGCTGGCAGTGGCGACATTGCCAGCGCAGAGACCGACGATAAAGCGAGTGACGTATAATAGGCCCAGGGAGCCGACGAAGGCGGTGATCAACTCCATGCAGGCAGCGGCGAAAAAGGTGGCCAACAGAATCGGCTTGCGGCCGATGCGATCCGAGAATTTTCCCCACACCGGGGCCATTAAAAACTGGCCCAGCGACTGAACGGCGTATAATAGCCCCACATCGACGGCCGATCCCCCCACCGCATAGGCCAGCGCGGGGAGAACGGGGATGGCGATGGCAAATCCGGTCAGGTTTAATAACAGGATCGGAAAGAGCCGTCGTATGGGGCGATTGTTGCTCATGAAGGTTGCCGAGGGGGAAGAACGGCGAAAAATCGGCGGCGCCACCTATGGCATGAGCACCGGGGAGTTGGCAACTGCTTCATGAGTCGATTCATGAGTCAACGAGGTGGCGCCGTGGCAATGGTGGGAGTGGCGAGGAAATATTCCCCCTCACCGGTGTGATTATATTTTGTATAGTGGACTAGTAGTCCGACACCGACGACTCTCGAGCCTTCGCCGGTCCTGCAGGACGATCTTTTTGCCGTCGGCACGCGACGATGCTTGGGCATCGCCTCGTTTCGACAGCTTCGAGTTCGTCGCCCAGGGCTCGTCGAAGTCTTCAAGGAACTTCGGTGTCGAACCACCGGGATGCCCGCCGTGCGAAGTGATGTGGTGGATGTGTCGCGCAGGGAGTACACCGTAAGCGGTATCTTTTGTACGAGGTGATCGTTGGAAGGCGTCATATTCGAAGCCATCGGGATCGGCGTTGCCTTTGGAATGGCCGGGTTTTGCGCGGCCGCCATGGCTGCCATCGACGAGTTGCCGGGCCACGATCTGAACTCGATCGACGACGAAGCTCGGGAAGAGGAGGGCGAATCAGCCCGAGTCGGTGAGACCTTTCAATGGTGGCATCGGCGCCGGCGGGGGGTGGCCATGGTATTGGGGATCGGCCATCGGTTCGGGATGGTGGCCGCCGTGGTGTTGACCCTGTTGATGGTGGGACGCTTCGTGGATTGGAGTGCTCTTGCCATGGTGGGATTCGTGGTGGCCACTACGTTGGTGGCGGTGGTGGCCTGTGACGTCATCCCCGACACTCTGGCACGGAGCAGACCGAAGAAGGTGGCCTATGTGGCGCTGCGTCTTCTGCGCCTTCCCTATCTATTGCTCTACCCCCTTATTCGTACCCTGTTGTCGTTTCGCAGCTTCTTTACTCGGATTTTCGGAGAGTCCCGTGACGAAGACAGCGCCCGTCGGCAGGTGCGCCAGATCTGGCAGCGCTTCTTGGCCCGAGGAGAGGCGCCGGCCTCCGATCGGCGTCGGCTATTGCGATCCGTCGTCGAGTCGCCGGGGACGATCGTCCGGGAGGTGATGATTCCCCGCACCGATATGGTGGTGCTGTCTCGCGAGATGGAGCTTGATGAGATTCTGCTGGTGTTGCTCGAGTGCGGGCACAGCCGAATCCCGGTCCACGCCGATAAGCTCGATGATATTGAGGGGTTTTTCTATGCCAAGGATATCATTCGACTGATGGCATCGGGCCGAGAGTTCGATATCGACGATTTTCTGCGCGAGCCTTATTTCGTTCCCGAAACAAAGCCCATCTCGGAGTTGTTGACGGAGTTCCAGCGCGATCGCATTCACCTCGCGGTGGTGGTCGATGAATTCGGAGGCACGGCGGGTCTTATTACGTTGGAGGATATCATCGAGGAGTTTTTCGGCGACATTCAGGACGAATACGACGTCGAACCATCACAGCTCATCGAATTGTCGGCCACGTCGGTCCTCGCCGATGCCCGGATCTCCATCGATGAGATCGAGGAGTTTTTCGACGTCAAATTGCCGCGGCGTGGAGAATACGACTCGCTGGGGGGATTTTTGCTCGAGCGCGCAGGCGCGGTGCCCGGCGTTGGCGAGGAGATTATGTGGGACCGATTGTGCTTTCGCGTCGTTGAGGCAACGGATCGACGTATCGATACGGTGGAGATCGAGACCAACGTCGCCGAGGAGAAAAAAGAGGCTGAGCAACTCGTATCCTAGACCCCCCCCCTGACTCCAGTATCGGATCCCTGAAGAGGTTTCCCTCATTCGGGCCGGGGGGAGCCACCTTGCTCGGTTGAAGAGCTTAATGTCGTCGAGTCCGCCTGGCCCCGGCCCGGTCCCGAGCCCTGGCCCGAAGTTGTTTCGCGTCGGCAAAAGAGGTTAGGGCAACCATTGATCCCCGGAGGGAGGAGTAAGATTTAGAAAAGACAACAGCAGAAGCACGGGCCTGGGCCAGGGCGAGGGACCGGGCCAGGGAACGACTACCGACGGAAACCGATCATAGGCGTATATGAAGGGTATGTGATCCACCTTGATCGGTTGTATTACTCAATGTGGTCGCCCCCCTGGCCCCGGCCTCAACGTTGCCCACAACTTGGAATGCTCGATCCCTGGCCCTGGCCCTGTCCCCGGCCCGGGCCCGAAGTAATCCCTGCCCATGTCCTTGCCCTTGCTCGTAGTCTTGGAGTGGGAAA
>SLPW01000203.1 GCA_007131755.1 Myxococcales bacterium
ATCCTGCAGGTGCTGAAATGCGTAGGACAGCTCGGCTCCGAGCAGCAAAACGAACCAACTGACATAGACCCAGATCAAACTGATCGGTATCAGTGCCAGCGCCCCGTAGACCCGGTCATAGGTCTGCAACAACAATTGATTGACGTATAGATTAAACCCCCACTTCGCCAATTCGAAGGCCACCATCGTAAACAACCCTCCCACCAGGGCTGCCGTCCATTTGACGTCGGCGTCGGGGACCAATTTATTGAGCAGCGTAAAGGCGATCAGTGCAAAGAGAGGCGGCATTGCCCATTCTGCCCAGGATAAATTCACCCCCAACTGCACCAGGTATAACTGGGCACTTGCGGTCTGAACGATGGACAGGGCGATCAGGATCGGCCCAAAGGTAACCATGGCATAAAAGGTCAGCATTTTCGCCACCATGGAGCGCTCCCGGGTCCCTCGCCAGATGCGCGTCAGCGATTCCTCCACGGCATTGAACAGCACCAAC
Source organism: Myxococcales bacterium (assembly GCA_007131755.1). Classification (GTDB taxonomy): domain Bacteria; phylum Myxococcota_A; class Bradymonadia; order Bradymonadales; family Bradymonadaceae; genus SLJM01. The sequence continues at coordinate 494 of SLPW01000203.1, forward strand.
CCGATGATCAACAGCGTCACCGCCCCGATTCCCCCGACGGCCTGAGCGTTCTCGGTGGCCGTCTCGCTCAGATAACTCGCGATGCCCGATGCCACCTCCGGAAAGAGTTGGTGGAGCAGCCCGTAGAACGCACCATCCTCCCCCTGAAGGACTCCGAAGGCCGCCATCAGCGAGGCCGCCACCGTCAACAGCGGCACCACTGCCAGCACCGTCCAAAACGACAGGCTCGCCGCCAGCGTGGGCCCCCGATCGCGCAGAGTCTCCCTGGTCGTCAGGTATACCAGCGCCAGCACTCTCTGACGCAGGCGCTCGGCTCGGCTCTGATCCTGTGTAGATGGCTCAAAAAAGCGCCGAAGCCGCTCGTCCCACCACGCAAGAACCCTTTTCTGAATATCATTCATCCCTTCCGTTATACCCTGCAAGGTGGATTGTCACAAATTCCCGGCCACTCATGGGTGCGATCGGTTTCCGTCGGTAATAGTTCCCTGGTCCGGGCCCAGGCCCTCGCCCAGGCCCGCCCTTCGTAGTGGCTTTTTTTCGGACGTCTTGCCTCACCCTACGCGTTCATCACTGACCCCAACCTTCTTGGACGACACGAAGTAACAGCGGGCCGGGGCCCGGGATAGGGCCGGGGCCAGGACGGGCTCGACCGACTTGAGTTCTACAACCGACCACCGCCGATCACACACGCCGCTCATCCCCCACCAAGCACTCACGTATTCCCCCATGGTCGATTATCGGGCCTCAACGCCTTCGAGACGACGCCGGCACCGGAGATTTTTCGATTTATTCGGACCCCGCCGCCGACCGTGTTATAATGCCATTTGGGATCCCCCCGGAAATATTCGCCTTTGCCCCGGCAGTTCCTATGATCAGCGACAGCCTCATTCTACGTATTGTCTGCGGCCGGCGCCTTCGACGTCCGCAACACACCGAAATGGCGGCCCTGGATTGTCGTGACGGCACACTATCGATAGTTGATTCCTCTGATACCCCGCGTGCGAGGGTTTACCAATGAAGATTCCCTTCCTGACCCGATGGTCTGTTGCTGGATTCTTCGGCGTCTCATTGCTGGCACTGGGAGTGACGCCCCTGTTGTCAGAAGCGGCGGCTCCCGACGAGGCGCAGACAGAACGCTCACAGGCCCAGACTCCATCAAAGAGCACCAGTACTTCTTCTCCTTCGGTCCGGATATCCCCGACCCATTCGGTGGTCCCCACTGTGGAGATGGCCATCCAGGCCGCCACCATCGCTGCCACGGTCGCCACCCATTGCCAATACGGCGCCGACGGCGTCGACGAGGCCCGCCACCTCATCCACTACGGCGAGCTCGAAGAGGCGGAGCGCCTCCTCCGCATCCTGGCGGACGCCCGCTGCATCGATGACGTCCAGGCCGATCATCTGGCTCGCTTTCAGCACGCCCATATTCTGCACCGGCTCGAAAGACCGGACGAAGTCATCGCCCGCCTCGACACCCTGGAGGAGGAGACGCCCGTCGACGACTACGTCCACTGGCTCTACGGCGTCTCTTACATGGCGCTCGATCAATACGATGAGGCGGCCCACTACTTTTCGGCCATCTACGACGAAGGCACCAGCCTGCTTCACTGGCAGGCCCGCGCACATCAGTCCAAGGCCCTGGTGGCCTCCGAGCGCTACGAAGAGGCACGACCGATTGTGGAACAACTCCTGGACCTCTTTCCGGACTATCCGCGCCGCCATCTCGCGCTATACCACCACGGGCTGATCCTCGAAGAGTTGGAAGAACTCGACGACGCCGCCGAGGCCTACCAAAAAGCCTATTTCGAATTCCCCTACAAGAGCGAAGGTCAGCTCGCCCAGCAGCGCCTGGAGCGACTCGTGGAGCTGGGCCACGAGCCTTCCGAGATCGATCCGGAAAAGCGCTTTGCCCAATATCGCCAACTGAGCATCGACAAATTCTGGCCTCTGGCACATGAGCTGATGACGGAGCTTCGCGAGGACGTGCGCACGGAAGATCGCAATTCGAAGTTGGAGAACGAGATCCTCCAGCGCATCGCCCTCAACACCTATCATCGCCACGACTTCGAGGGCGCCGCCGAACTCTTCGGCAAGGCCCGCTCCATCTACGAAGAGGGACATACCGCCGGGTTTTCGGAGCGCACCATCTACCGCTTTCACAACTTCTCGTTGGCCCGCATCGGCCGCTTCGACGAGGCCCATGAGGCGCTGGAGGCGCTGTACGAAAACTCCGCACGGCGCACCCGCAAGCGCGCTCTGGCCGAGTTCTACGAGCGCTATGGCTATTATGATGAGGCCTACGATTATTACGAGCAGGTCTATACGGCCGGCCAACGCCGTGGGTGGCATTTCTCCTATCTCAAATACAAGACCGGACGCTTCGACGAGGCCTATTCGAATCTGAAGCGCCTTGCGAACCGATCGCGCGGCGGCACTCAGGCCAAATACCGGTACTGGGCAGCTCGGTCGCTGGAGCGAGCCGGAAACTACGACGACGCCGCTGAGATCTTCCTGGACATCCACAGCACGCGCCCCAATACCTACTACGGCTTACAGTCTTCGAGCCGCCTGTTGGACCTTGAGCAACGCGAGTCCGTCGACGACTCCCTTTTGGTCGAGGCCAATCGCGTCGGCCAACGAGCGGAGTCGGTCTTCGACGCCTTCGACGAGGCCGCCATGCGTCCCGTCTCCCAGGGTCCCCTTCCCCCCCGGTCTCAGATCGATCCCCGCACCCGACCCGTCGGCGATCAGATCGCCACAGCGGCCAACAACCAACTGTGGGACCGCGATTTTATCGCCACCCTCTACGACACAGACTGCACCGACGGCGATGGCTGCACACCTCGAGGGCTTGGGCTGCCCTTCCCCACCTACGGACTGACCTGGAACCTCGATCAGCCCCTGTTGGATCCGCGCATGGGTGATTATTTCCAGCCCATCACCACTCACACGGCGGGTCATGACGCGGGAGCCGCCGACGGGGCCGTCCCTGCGGCGCACATCCCCCGCCGAGACATCGACGGGGCAAATCACCGGCCCCCTCGGGTTCGCTTCAACACGGACGCCCGCATCTACTGGAGCGGACGCCACGACTCGGACATGGAGTTCGTCAATTATTTCCGCGGAGAGATGATCGGTCCCACTCCCTCACAGTGGACGGCCTACGACGACGACACCCATCGCGGAGGCATCGGGCGCGCCGTAGACGAAGCTGGCGAGCTCTTTCCCCAACTCGAGCGCTCCATGTGGTTGTGGAACGCCGGGTGGACCAACGAGGCCCGCAAGCTCATCCGAGACGTCTCGCTGGAATACCGCGCACTCTCCAGCCGCTCTCGCCCCTCCGGCTCCCCTCACGAGCTGTCCCACCGCCGCTGGGCATACCTCATCGACAACCGCCGCCGTGCCTCCCGGGCCGACTACTGGGGCATGGAGCCCGACGACGATTTTCTTCGATTTCCCGTCCCCGACGACCGCGCCGCAAGACAGGAACTTCTCGCGCGACAACAGGAGATCATCGACCGCCGCCGTGAGCTTCGCCCCATCGTCATCGAAGCCCTCCAGGAGGTGGGCGACTACCACTTCGTTCGCCGCTTTGCCCTCGACGACACCTGGTGGCTTCGCCACGACCCGGCCCAGAACGAAGAGGCCCGACGCTATTGGATGATGGCCTATCCCCGCGCCTTTCCCGAGCAGATCATCCCCCTGTCCGAAAAATACAACGTCAATCCCTATATGATCTGGGCCCTGATGCTCGTCGAGAGTTCCTTTAATCCCGACTCCATCAGCATCGCCGACGCCAAGGGACTGATGCAGGTCATCCCCCGCACGGGACTGAAAATCGCCGATCTCTTCGGCGCCGACGACTTCGGACCCTTCGATCTGCTGGAGGCCGAGAACTCCATCGAACAGGGAATCTTCTATTTCAGTAAATTGGTCCACAAATTCCACGGCCAGGAGCTCTTCGCCTTCGCCGGCTACAACGGCGGCCCCCACCGCGTCAGCGGATGGCTCGACATGCGGGGCCACGATATCCCCCACGACGAATTCATCGAGGAGATCCCCTTCAACGAGTCGCGAAATTACGCCAAGAAGGTGCTGCGTTTCCTCCACACCTATCTGCGCATCTACGAGGGCTACGACGAAGGACTCTACGTCGGACAGAACGTCCGCACCGACTACCTGCCACAACCCGATTTCTGACCATCCATCACCCACTCCCCCCACCACCCATTACCCTCCACCCACCACCCGCCGTCATATCTGATAGATGGGCTGAAAATCATCGAGCACCATCTCCGGCACCGAATCGGCGATGGATTGGATCGTATAGCGCTCGAGCACCCGGATCGTCGCGTCTCTGATCTCCTCCCATACCGGGCGAAATGCCGCCTGTCGCTCCGTGGGAGCCCCTTCGCCGGCCGTGCGGTCGCCGTAGGCCACCGGTGCCACCGGGCCCTCCAGGTGTCGTATCACGCTCAACAGGGTGATCTCGCTGGCCGGACGGGCCAATAGGTACCCGCCACTGGCGCCGCGCTTACTTCGCACGAACTGACCGCGCTTTAAGTCAGCCATAATGCCCTCCAAAAATTTGCCGGGCAGCTCTTCTTCGTCCGCGATGGTCTGGATGCTCATGGGCTGATCCGTGCGAGCACCGGCCAGGGTCACCAGGGCGCGCAGGCCGTACATCGTTCGAGCGCTGATTTGCATCACCAATCCTCTCTGAGATGAAAAATTGGTCTTCTACGGTCCTACTCTATCCCAACCCCCGACGGACCTCCACCGACACTATGCTGGTGCTTGCTCTTCCTCAATCTGCTCTTTTCTCCGTCCCAGCCAGGACAGGCCCGTCACCGCCGCGGCCCCAACAAGCGCTGCGATCCCCACGGCGATCAGCGTCCCATCGACCTCGGTGGGCATGGTATTGAGCACCACTCCGTCCACGACCTGTCGAAAGGGCCAGATTCCTCGAAGTCCGCCGACCATCAGGCCCACGAGCAAACCGATGGTCACTGCTTTGTACTCCCGCAGCATATAGCTCATCACACGGGCAAAGCTCAGAATTCCGATCAACGCGCCGAGATTGAAGATGACGAAAAATGACAGGGCCACCATGGGAACCTCCATGGCCGGCACGGCCGTCAGGACGCTGCGCAGGACATTGAGGAGAAAGAAATACACCCCGAGGATGAGCAAGATATAGGATCCACTAATTCCGGGAAGGATCATGGCGCAGACCATCACCATGCCCGCAAAGAAGATATACCAGTGATAGGGCTGGGGGACGAAGACGGAGGTCCCTTCGGGGATCTCCAATTCATCGTAGATCTGGCTTCGCTCCTCGATGGCCTCCGGATCGACGGCGGCCGAACCCTCGGGACGTTCGAGAGTCATCTCCGGATAAGCCTGTCGGATCGCGTCGCGAAGGTCGCTATTTTCATCGGCCCAGAAGATGAGCTCGCTGGGCCAGGAGGCCAACCCGCGCCGATTGACGGTCTCGAAGCTCTCTCCGGCCTCCGTTTGGACTTCCACCCAGTTGGTGCCGGCCTGATGCATTCTGTCCGGAGAGGTGGCGGCCCAGCCGGAGGCGATGCCAATCGCAACCCCGGCAGCCACGATGGCCCGGGTCTTCCAACCGTCGATGGAGATCATGCGAAAGGGAATCCCCACGCTGGCCAGGATCAGCCCGAAGAATAGAGCCCGCATCACCTCGGGATATTTCTCCATCAGCCCCGGAATCACCATCCCACCGGCGGCGACGGCCAGGGAGATCCCGCTGACCAGGATCACCATGAACCAGACGTTCATCTCCTCGAAGGCCTCGAGAATCTTCCGTCCATCCTCCTTGCGGAATCCTCCCCGAATCCAGCGCCAGACCGCCGGCAACCATTTCAGGTGCAATCCGCGAATCGTATTGACCAACTCCGTATAGATCCCCAGTATCAACGCCAGCGTCCCTCCGCTGACCCCGGGAATGACGTCTGCGACGCCCATACAGACGCCTTTGAGGAAGAGTTTCACCCGCTCCATATTATCCTCGGATTTTGTTGCTCGAGGCAGTGATATTTTGCCCGCCGCGGACGGAGCCACCACCTCTTTTTCTCTGCAATGTTTGTCACGTTTTCAATGCTAACTTCCACGAGTTTTTGCCATGGCCCTCGAATTCACCCGTACTATCGGCGACGGATATCCCGACTACGTCGAGGACGAACTGGGATACAATTATCACGCATGGGAGGTAATATCAGCCTCGGAATCGAAGGCATACGAAGAACTGCAAAGGGCCGACTCTACTCAACTGGAGAATCTGGCGCAGCAATTCCGACCGCTCTCCGATCTGCTGCGCTGGGCGCTGGCCCGGCGTCACCTGCGGCTGGGCCAAAGGGCGAAATATTTCGAAGTTACGGAACTCATCGTCGACGGTGACTTCGACCATCCCGCCTTGCACTACCCGGAGATTCTGGCCGATCTGGCCCGCCGACGAGCCGAGGATGGCAATCTCGATGAGGCGCGCAGTCGGCTTGAACACATCGAGTCGAAGTGGCCCGAATTCAAGGAGGCGATTCCGCTGCTCGACGCTCAACTACTTCTGTTGGCCGGCCGTCATCAGGAGGCACATCATGCCTTCGATGAGGCCCTGTCCCCATACGAAGAGGATGTGGATCTGCGCATTGAGACCGCCGATGATTTTCAACGAGCCGGCGCCTTCGACCACGCGAAAACCTGGCTGCAACGGGCCCGAGTTCTGGCCCTGAGCCTCGACGATTCGGCCTCCCTCGTCGATATCGATCTCATGGGGCAGTCCCTGGGCGCCGACGAAGCCATGCCCACCGAGGAAGATCCCGGTGAGGAAAACCCCGGTGAGCTCAGTGATGGAACCGAGGCGTAGACCCACAGGGGCCCATTCGGCATAAGCAGAGCCGAAGTCGCCGCCGCTATACGAGGGAACCCTATTCCAATGACATGGGGATGACGATCCGCTCCGGGTTGCCCGTAAAACGCGGGAAGTAATTCCAGTGCCTCGTATCCCGGCGCAGACATTCGGCGAATAGGGTATCGTTCATCGACGCCGGCGTAATCTCGAATTCCACGATATCCCCGTCGGGCAATACGTAAAATTGCACCTGGATGCTGCTCGCCGGCAGATCTCCCTCGCCACGGTTATAGTGGCGTTGTCGGCAATGAACGACGCGACTGGCGATCTGTCCCTGGGCGGAGAATCGATCTTGAGCGGTCAGCCCCTCCTGGACCTGGCGGCGCTCAAGGCCCAGATCCTCGTCGACCTGGTGAACCTCCAATTGACTGTCGTCGTCGACGCCGAGCCCGGTTCCGAATCCTTCGCCTCCAGCAGAGTCGAAGTCCATGCGACCTGCCTCCGTATCTCCCGGCCGCGCCAGCGCCCCGCCTCCTTCCGTTCGGCTCCCGGGCGCTCCGGCGGGCACGTCACTCCCCGATCCATCGAGCACACCGTCAATGTCGACCTCAATATCCGTGGGAGATCCCGAGGCCGTCGGGGACTCTTCTCGCTGTGTCCCGGACGAAGATCCGCCGCCGGACGACGGTTCGCCTCCGGAGTCCGACTCTTCCTGGGCCTCCTCCACCTCGATTTCGCTCAGGTCCTGCTCCTCGAGAATATGCTCCTCACTGACGGCTGCCAACTCCTCCCGGGTATAGCTGGAGAAATCCGGGGCCGCTCCGAAGTGATCCTCGATGATACGCGGCTGACTGGAACCTCCCTCGCTCTCCGTGGAGGAGGCCGCCATAAACCCGAAATATCCCACCGTGCCCACGACCAGCAACGCCAGGGCTGCACCGATAGCGCCGACGATAAATTGCTTTCGGCCGTCACTTTTGAGCTCGTCTAGCTGAATCAACAAGCTATCGGTCATCTCGTCGACGCGGCTTATCGACGTCGACTGATCGACCTTGAATTTTTCCAGCGTCGGTGCCTCTGGAAAGAAGGGCACCGCGTCTTCATCTTCGTCTTCCGCTGCAGCCTGCTCCTCCTCATCTGGTTCGGGATGCGATTCGACGGACTCTACCGCGTCTGAAGGCCCACCGAATAGTCCGTCGTGTACACTTCCCTGCGTCGCCAGAAGTGACGAATCTTCCGCCTCTGGTCCCGAGGAGTCTTGCGAATCCTGCCCGTCGAATAATTCTTCCGGTGTCAGCGTATCGGCGTGTGCGACGTCCAGGTCGTCGCTGATTTCACTTTCCCACTCGCCACCGGCGTCGACGCCATCGGGCTCCCCCACGCTGGACGTGGAATCCGCCCCTTCCGGCACCAACGGCTGCTGCTCCGACGGCTCTGCCGGATGTGCCGTCGAACTCTCGTCGCTCTTCCGCTCAACCTCGCCGGCGTCATCGGCAGGGCCGATACTCAGGCGCTGACGCAATCTGTCGAGCCGATCCTTTTGCCCCGTTCCCCTGTCGGGAGATAGATTTCGACTTCGCAGCTTCTGCACCGCTGCCGGCAACTCCAGATCCATCTCGGTGAGATCTTCTTGCTCTCGTTCCAGCGGCGACTTCGCCGCCCCCTCACGCTCCATGCGCTGGAGAGGGCTGAGTTTGCGTTCCTTTTTCTCACCGGCTCCTCGCCGGGAGTCGCCCGCCGGCTTTGACACCTGGCCTGCCGACGCCTCCTTTTCGTCACGTTTGTCACGCGACTCGTCGTAGGTTGCAGAATCGATGGCCTTCAATGCCTGACTGACGCCGTGAGTCTTCGGCGATGGGCGCACCCTTGCAGCCTTCTTCAGCGCTGCAGAAAAAGCGGGCACCTCAGTGACCCTCTTCCAATCCGTGAAGGTCTCGTTCCACACGTAGGCGGCGTCTCCGAGCTCTCCGCTGGCGAATCTCTCATCCAGCTCACGTTTGGGGTAGGGACCAAAGGACTGGCCATTGATGGAATAATGCCAGGTCGGTGCCGCCGGAGGACCCGGTGCGCTTGGACGCTGCGGGCCACCGCCACCGCGCTGTGCCCCCCGAGATGTGGCACTGACCGGTGTCTCTGGTTCTCGTACCGTGATCACATGGCTGCACTTCTTGCAGCGCACCTTCAGGACCTTCCCCCGTACCTTTTCATCGGCGATGGAGTATTTGGTCTGACAATTATCGCAATAGAATTTCATGATGCCCTGGTGCCTGATGCTTTCCGATGGAAGGCCCCTGAAACGGTATCAGACTGTACAAGTCGTGACCTCTGGTGACAAGCCGGTCCATGCGATCTCGATCATGGGAATAATGACGCCGGAACGTTCTTTGCATGACCCTCGCTTGGGCTACCTCTCTTAACAGCCCACCTTTGACATGAAGAGTTAGTTCATCGAGTCATCGCCTTTTTGCCGAGCTGAGGAACACCAATGAACTACCGCAAATTCGTTCCGATTGCGATCATTTTTACCCTCTTTGCTTTCCTGTCTGCCTGTGCCGGTATCGGTGCCTTCAGTTTTTCTGAAGAGAGTCAACCCATCACCGTCGAGGCCAGTCCCCTTCCCGGCAGCGGCATCGACATCCTCGATGGGCTTCGCATCCCCATGGAGGTCGATCTCGAACAGCAACTCAAAGAGCAAGAAGCCAGCGGCGCACGGTCCGTCACCCTGACCGAGCTGTACTTCGAGACCACCGAGGAGACGACGCAGGACAACTTCGATTTTCTCGACGAGATCACCATCGAGATCTCATCGCGCCAGTCCGGCAGCGACCTTCCCCGAGAGACGCTGGCCTGGCAACTCGACGTCCCCCGTGGAGAGAGCAAATTCCATCTCGAAGTGGACGACGATCTCGACCTGAAGCCCTACGCCGAAGAGGGACTTAGATTGAGCACCAGTGCATCGGGGAGTGCCCCCGACGAAGACGTGGTGTTCAAGGTCTACGCCAAATTCCGGGTCAACGTCATCTAATCACCCCTCTTCTTCTTCCAGATCTTCAATGATGGACTGGATCTGAAGCTCCGTCGCATCGATCTTGTGGCGGCAAAGCCGAATCAACGACGCCGCCCGCCCCACCTGGTCGCCCAGCTCGTCCAGATCGAAGCGATCGTCTTCGATGGCGGCCAGGATTTCATTGAGCTCTTCCAGCGCCTCGGCGTACTCCAGATCCAGTTCGCCTTCCGTCGATTTCGCTTCCTTGGTCATGCTCATCCTCACTTGCGATACAGTTATAGACGCTGCGGTGTGTCACATATTCTTCACTCGGCGGGCTCCGTCTCTTCTTTCGCCTCACCTCTGCCCGGGGAGGACTCCTCGTCGCCGGCGAGCCGACGAGCCCGGAGTACACCATCTCCAAGTATGACATCAAAGTCATCCCCCACGGCGAGCTCGCGATGCGAACGAATCACCGAATCGCAGGTGCGCAGAATCGCAAAGCCCCTCTCCAGAACACGCTGGGGATCGATGAGGTCCAATTGGTTGTCCAGGTATTCGAAGCGATCTCTTTGAGCCTGTATCTGGCGCCTGGAAGACCGGGCAAGGCGCTCCACCACCTCGTCGAGCCGTGAGCGCCGGCGCCTGAGCCTTACGAGCAGCCGCTTCGGCGCCAGCGCCCCTTCGACCCGCTCCACGTCCACGCGCCGTCTCTGCAATGCTCTCTTCTGCAAATACTCGAGTGACCGGCGCTGCCCGTCGAGCTCTCGTCGCCGCTTCTCCAGGGCCCCCCGGGAACTCCTGGCCACAGACGTCTCCACACGCTGCATGCGCCGCCGCACAGACTCCAGAGTTCCCATCACCTGACGCTGCAGGCGATTTCCCCGGCGGCGAAGTTCCTGCTCCTGACGCTCCAGACTTCGCCGCGCACCTCGGGCGATCGCCTCGAAGCTCTCCTCCATGGCCCGAGAATAACGCTCGACCCGGTCGATGATGCACTCCGCCGCCGCCGTGGGCGTCTTCGTCGACGCGGCGATCATATCCAGCAGGCTCGTATCGCGTTGATGACCGACGCCGCTGACGATCTTGACCGGATGAAGGCAGACCGCCGCGCCGATGGCCTCCGTGTCGAAATAAGAAAGCTCCGAACGCGATCCGCCTCCCCGGGTGATGACCAGAAGATCGAATTTTTCGGCCCGGTGACGAAAATACTCCAGCGCACGGAGCACGGAGGGCTCCGTATTCGTGCCCTGTACGTTGACGTCGAAGACGGTCACCGCAAATCCCCGTCGGCTCTCGCGCAACTGATGGAAGAAGTCGTTGTAGGCGTCGCTTTCGAAACTGGTAATAAGCCCCACCCGCAGTGGACAAACCGGCCAGGGCAGGCGTTGATTCTTCTCGGCGATGCCCCGGGCCTTCAATTTCTTGAATACCCGCTCGCGGTTCAGGGCGATCTCTCCCACCGTATAGGCGGGGTCGATCTCCTCGACGCGAAATTGATAGCGCCCGTTTCGGTGGTATAGATCGACCTGCCCGCCCAGGCGCACCGTCAATCCGTCGGACAACACCAGGTCGCTTCCCCTCAACTTCTCCTCGATCTCCTCTCGATGGCGCTCGAACATCACGGCCTTGATCTTCGCCACCTCGCTGGCTCCCGCAAAGGGCCGCTCCACCAGGTCGAAGAAATAGGTCGGATATTTGCTCGATCGATTCTTATCGTAGTCCTGCAACTCCCCCACCACCCAAAGGGGATCGCGAAATCGCTGCCGAAGCGCCGCTTTGGCCGCCTGATTGAGTCGGCTCACCGTCCACGTCCCCTCGGGAACTGTCACCTTTTGCGGTCTCTCGCTTCGGTCGTCACCGTTTTTCTGGCGAACGCGCCTTAAGGCCGGCGAGTATTTGAAGCGATATCCCTGGAGGCGCTCAATGACGTATTCCAGATGCTCCAGGGGAACGAACCAGCACTTACTTCGCCGATCGAAGCGCCGGTCCGGTAGCGTGCGCACCACGTCCACCAGCTCCGGCTCGTAGGGAAAGTCGATGCGAATTCGCTTTCCCCTCTCGTCCACATCTAGCAGTCGTCCCATCAATCGCCTTGTGTCGAATTCGATGTCGCCACGCAGGCACTTCCTTCTTCACCATAGCAGCGTCCCTGCCCGTCCGTGTCATCACCCTCGCCATAACAGGGAGCGCACTCCTCGGTGCTCGCACAATCCCCATCGTCGTCGCACCGGGTTCGACACTCCCCTTGATAGCATACCGCCTCCCCGGAACAACCGACGTATTCGTCGCATTCGGCGGTGGCAACACAGCCGAGATTGGACAGTCCACCTAAGGCAATCGTCACCAGGAATACAAAAATCGGCCACAACGCAGCCCGTCCCTGTTGCAGCGCCGCCCCTGCGCAACTAAGCTGCGCTGCCTGTCGGTCACGGTCCTCCAGTTTCGGGTTCATCATGCTTCGCGCGCCCTTCGTACTGATCTGGAATCTTCTGAAATTTCTCTGGTATCTGCTCAAAGTCGCTCTCTTTCGCTTCGGTCACTTCCTGACCCGCAAGCAGACCAAGTGGGTTCGCCTTCGCCTCCCCCGCCGCCTTCCCTTCGGACCTCCGGCGGGCCTGGCGGCCTTTTTTCACGATAAGCCTTCTTACGTCGATCTGCGAGCCCAGGTAAAAACTCTGGCCGAAGACCCCTATATCGAAGGGGTGGTCATCACGGCGGATCAAATGCTCCTGGGCCCGGCTCGCACCTCGGATCTGAGGGCATTGCTCGAAGAGCTTCGCCGCTCCGGAAAGGGCATCGTCGTCCACCTGCACAGCGTTCACAACACCGAATACGACCTGGCCACCGGTGCCGACGACGTCCTGATGACCCCGGGCGGGCGATTTTATATGTTCGGCCATCGCTTCGAACAATTTTTCGCCGGGCCCCTTCTCGAGCGCCTGGGCGTCGCTCCCCAATTCATCCATATCGGCCCCTATAAGACGGCGGCTCACCGCTTCGCCCGTGGCGACTCCACCTACGCTATGGATCGCATGATGGAGCAATTGGTGGATCGCCTCTCCGACCTTCGCGAAGAGCGCATTCGCCAGGCCCGAAATCTCTCCGAAGACGAATTGACCCGCGACTTCGAACGGATGCCCCTCGAAGATCGTCAGGCACTGGCCAGTGGTCTTATCGACGGGCGAATCCATCGCCGCTTTCTGTCGCGATGGATCGCCGAAAAGACGGACTTCGTCGACTCTCCCGCCCCCTCGGACAAAGGAGAACGCGCAGACGAAGAGCGCCCCGTCCCGCTGGAGTCGCCCGCCGCATTGCCGGACGGTCCCGACGACGCCCCCCCGGCCCAGTCGAGCCTTCGAAGCAAGTCGGACGACAAGAAAAGCGACGACCATCGCCCCCAGGTGCGGCTAAAAGAGGGCCGACGCTACGCCGACGCCATACCCCGATTTCGCTGGACCCCGCTCATCCGCTCTCCCCGCACCGTCGCCGCCGTCGATCTGACGGGCATGATCGTCATGCCCGATATGGAATTGCCCGGCGCTTCTCCTACGACCGTCGATCCCAGCGAAGTCCTTCCCCTGTTGCGTCGCCTGACCACGGATCGAACTGTGGGAGCCGTCGTCCTCCACATCAACTCCCCGGGAGGAAGCGCCCTGGCCAGCGAGATGCTGTGGGACGGCATCCGACGCCTGCGCTACGAAAAGCCCACCATCGCCTACTGCAGCAATATCGCCGCCAGCGGCGGGTATTATATGGCCTGCGCCGCCGATCGCATCGTCTGCCAGCCCGAGACGCTCACCGGCTCCATCGGTGTCGTGGCCGGAAAATTCTCCTTCCCCGGCGTCTTCGAGAGATTCGATATCGGAACCACGAGCTATCACCGCCACGAATCGTCGGCCTTCCAGAGTGTCTCCCAACCTCTCTCTCAAGAGGCGATGGAAAATCTTCGGCGCGACGCCCGCTCCTTCTATCGCCAATTTCTGCGCCGCGTCGGTGACGCCCGCCAACTGCCGCGCCGGCGCCTGCACCGCTACGCCCGCGGGCGCGTCTACATCGGCACCGACGCCCACCGACGCGCCCTGGTCGATCACCTCGGCGGCTTCGACGACGCCGTCACCATCGCTCGCACCATCGCCGAACCAACCCTTCCACCTTCGACGAAGGTCAGTTTTCATTCCCACCGCACGGTGGGGCTGGCCACGATCCTGAAACAATCCACCGCCGCCACCGCTCCCTTCAGCGATCTGCTTGGCAACGCCCGATTTCTCTACCGCCTCGTCGAAGCCGACCCGCTGCTGGCGCTGATGCCCTTCCAATATCGCGAAGAGGGTTCCTCGCTCTTCTCACCTTGAAAACCTCATCGCCGGTGGTAAGTCTTTTCCCCGGCACGACCTCGCAAAACCCCCTTCATGCCGGAGTACCGCAATGGCCGACGTCCTCATCTACCGCACCCAATACTGCCCCTACTGCGATATGGCCGAGCGCCTCTTCGACGAATTGGACGTCGAGTATACCGAGATCGACGTCACCAACGATGCCGAAGAGCGCCAGAAGATGGTCAAAAGAGCCGGCGGCAAACGCACGGTCCCCCAGATCTTCATCGACGGACAATCCATCGGCGGCTACGACGACCTGCGCGAACTCCACCGCACGGGAAAACTCGACGAATTGCTGGGGAGATAGACGCGCCATCTACCCCTCAAAAATAGATGCCGCCTTCGATGCTAAAGACCCCCTCGCCGGGTCTGAGGTAGCGGGTGAGCCTGAGATGAGTAAAGACCGCGTAGGTACCGATGCCGGTCTGGATGCTCCCCACAGTGCCGCTGATTCCGGGGTTGAGATGTCTCTCCGGAGTCAATTCCGTCAGCGCCTTGAGCCCCACTCCGACGTAGGGATCGACAGGCGTATCATTCGCTATTTGAAGCAACAAATCCATGCCCAGGTCGAATAGAATCTCCTCGCTCAGGGACATCGGAAATAAAGCCAGGGAAGGGTTGAGAACGACATCGAAGTCCTCGCCCCGGTGGGGATAAACTCGTGCGTCCAGGCCGAGGATGAACGAAATCGGGCTCATTCCGTAGCCGAAGATGCCTCCCAGGCGAAATCGTCGGTCGTCGGCCGTCGATTCGGACTGCGTCGATGAGCCCTGAGCCGACGGCGTCGCCACGGCCATGCCTCCCCTTTGAGCGGGCGCCTGCGTCGGCGCGCTCGGGCTGGTCGTGCTCTCTTGCTGGCTACCTGACGCCACGGCCAGGGGTTGACCATCGCGGGCGATCAACTCTCCGATATGTGGAGAGCGATCCTTTGCCCCCTGCGTGAGTACAAGGTCTGAATCTCCGAATAGTTCCGGCGTCTGGTGCCGCCCGCGAACTCCGCGCAACTGACGGCTGACGAACTCCAGCGCTTCCCCCGTGGTGACCACGTCTTCATCACCGGCCGCCCATCCTCGCAGCGCTCCCAGAAGTAGATAGCTGAAGGCGGGGCGCTCCTTTCCCGGCAGCGCACCGGCGAATTGATCGGCTCTGGCCGCCGACAATACGATCGTACTCTGCTCCACCTTCGGCTCCACCACGGGGACTACGGGCTGAGTCCCCGGCGCAAGAGCGCTTCCGTCGTGCGCCTGTCCGCTAAAGCAGGCATCCACCACCAATATCGTCTGCGACTGCGATCCGGCCTCCAGAAGCTCCAGCAGCTCCGACTGAGCCACGCTTCGCGCCTGAAGACTCTGCGGACTCGACCGCGCATCCATGCCCACCAATAATCCGTCGCTGCCGTCTGCCGATGGCGCTCCGTGACCGATGAACACAAACCACAATCTTCCCTCCGACTGCGCGCCCTCGGTGGCGCGTTGGGCGAAATCGAGAATATCCTCCCGCCCGGCGTCCTGTTCGGTGAGAATATGAACCTCCGGCACACCCAATCCCCTGCGAAAGAATAACTCCCAGTCGTTGGCGTTGCGCACGGCACCAGGCACATCGGGCAAAAAAGCATATTCGTCGATGGCGACGACAATCGCCACATCCCGCTCCCCCGTCGCCTCTACCTGTGGCATCCCCGAGAGGTCGGGATAGCCCTGTTGAGCCGCGGCGGATACAGGCCAGATTAAACACATCACCACCGCCAGGAGTCCCCAGCCCCTCCACTTATCCGTGACTTGTTCATTCATCGTATCACCTTCCTCTAATTATCCCCGCATCTCCCACTTCCCAACACGCCGTCTTCCTACAGGGCTCAATCCCCCCCAACACACCACGAGCCGGCTCCTCAAAGAAGCCGGCTCGCCAGTTGCTCGGACTGATTCACCCGGAATTACCGGGCTCCGGTGAACACAAAGGGAAAGTCGATATCGCACATGCCGCCGTCGGGTTCAGCAAAGCGCATCCTCTGTACCTGACGGACGATGCAGCCCTCGGCCCGAGAGCTGCCCAACGAAGACTCTGCGATCATGACGTTCGACACCGTACCGTCGAGCTCGATTCGCCAGTTGACGGTGACATTACCGCTCAACTCGGGGTTGGTCTGAAGCTCGCGCTCGTAGCAGTGCTGAATGGCGTTGGTACGAGAGCCAACGACCTGGCGAATATTGGCGGGATCACAGAACTGACCGACTTCGGGAGTGCCCGTGTCGACCTGGGGCGTGACCTCGCGGGCCACACCGTCGCCCACGGAACCTCCGGCGCCGGTGCCACCTCCGGTGTCCACTTCACCGAGGCCTGCGATACGACCGGCGCCGTCACCGCCGCCGCCGCCGCCTTCGCCTCGAATTCCCATTCCGCCGGAGCCGCGGCCGATCACCAGATCACTTCCCTCACCAGCAAAGGCGGCTGCCATCTCGTCGAATTGACCCGTATCGTCGAAGAGCTGATCCAGCGGCCCCTCACCGATGACGTCCTGACTCAGGGCGTCGAGCATTCCCACCGTCTCGATGTCGATCTCTTCTACCAATTCTTCGTCGTGGTCCGGCGTCTCCGTCTCTTCGATCTCCTCTTCGGGATCGCCGAACTCGCCCTCTTCACCGCCGGCCTTTTCCGCCGTGGTGTCCTCTTCTTCCTCTTCTTCCTCTTCGTCGAGGGCGTCGTCAAGATCGTCGACGTCGAATTCGGCAAAGCGATCTTCGTATCCCAGACGCGTAAGCTCCGGATCCGGCGTCTGCATAAAGGCGACGATCAAAAATACGGCGTGGAGAAAGAAGGCCAACAACAAGGCCACGAACAGCGGTCCGTCGAGCATCTCCCCCGGCGTACGGCCGGCGACGACGTCGGACTTCTCCATCAACTGAAAGAAGATATTGGTCTGACCCAGATCGATGACGCCCCAGTCGCCGAAATGAAGGTTCATCTCGTAGACCGTGGCCTCTCCCTCCTCGGTCTTGACGGTGCGCACCTTATGAGCCCGATTGTCCTCGATGAGCTCTTCCAGATCGTATTCATCGTCGTTGATGTGGACGCTGAGATCGATCTTGTCCGTAAACTGAAGTTTGTACCCCTTCTCATTACGCTCGAAGACCTCCAGAGACTCCGGAAGCCCCGGGGCGGGAAGGGAGAAGAGATTCGAATCCCCCTCGCCAATGGTGATGACGGGCTCACTGGTCTGCGTAAAGACCTGCTCTCCGTAAATGGTCCCGTGATAGACCAGGGCGACGCGTAAGCTGTGATTTTTGGACTCCACCGGACGGCTCCGTTTCCTCGATGTTCAGGCAGGGCAGGTGGCGATCGCGCGACTGCTGCCTTGCTCCACTCTATTGGTTCGACCTTCTATGACGCACCGAAAATCATGACACTCGAATTGCCGGCCGCGTCGTTCTACACCGTCGCGTGCCGTATACCCGTTGCCGGATTTGTGGCCGTTAAGACGGACACGCAAGGGTATGGACTGCCAACAGTCCCGTCAAGCACGGCCACGGGCTCTTTTATTGCCTTGTCAAACCAACGGCCCCATGCCGACGATTCGACGCCTCGAGGCGTCGTCTGACAACGGGGCGAATTTGCACCCTCTCGGCCTATGGCTTATGGTACAAAATGTCGCCCGGAAACGCAAAATCGAAGGCGAAATCAGGCCCCGAGCTCTCCCCCCTTACTCCATGAATCGAGTTCACCACTCATATTCGGTCCCCATCGCTCTCCTATTGAGCTGGCTGATCCTGATCCTTCCAGCCCTCATCGTGCCCGACGAGGCTGCAGCACAGCGGGACATCCCCTCCGATACCATCGACCAGACCGGCGACGACGATGACGACGACATCGACCCAGAAGCCGGCCAGTCGGCCTTCGGCTCCTTCGACGAGATCAGTGTGCAACGCGTGCGTCCCGGCGACATCCCTCAATACGAGGCGGGACTTCCCCGGGGAGCGTCGTCGCAGATGGACATCGATGACCTCCCTCGGTCTCTGACGGGCTCTCAGTTGAAGCACGTCACGGAGCGCGTCTCTGCTGCCACCATTGAGATCGTCGCCGTGCAGCGCCCTCCCAGACCCTATCGCCAAACGGATATGATCTATCGCGGCCACGCCCTGTGGATCTCCTCCGATGGCACCGGGCAAGAGCCGATCCTGGTCGCCACCGCCGACTGGATCGAGGAGGCCGAGGAAATCTACGCCGTCGATGGCCAGGTCAGCCGAGCGTTGGCCGAAGGCGGCCTGAAGCTGGGAAGTACGGAGTCCCAACCGCTCGACGACTTCCGCGCCAACGCCGGGGATCTTCTGGAGCGCAATCGCTCCAACCTGGTGCGCCTCGACGTCGCCGTCGCCGACCGCCACGTCAACCTCGCAAGACTGAAGCCGGCAGCGGACGAAACCCTTTCGCCTCCCGACCAGGGCCTGGTCGTCCATCCCATGGACTCTCCGATGCCCCAGGCCATCTTCGGCTTCAGCCCCGCTGTGGCCTCCACGGTCACCCCCGCAGGATACGTCCACTCCGAGGAATTGGAGATGGAGTATTCTTTTTATTTTCTCGTCACCTTTCAGGCCGTTTTGGGCGCCCCCATCGTCGGCCCCGACGGGCGACTGCTCGGCATCTCCGCGCTTCGCTACCCGAAATCCCCGGAAATGAGCCTCACCATCCCACCCGGTGCCATCGCGAGCTTCGTCTCCCGAGCCCGAGACAAAGGCGATGAGTGACGCTCCCTGTCTGTTGACGACGACCCTAAAGCGCCTCGACGAAGCAGGCCTGACCGCAGACGACGGCCTGCTCATCGGATTTAGCGGCGGCCTGGACTCCTCGGTATTGGTGGACCTCGTCGACCGCGCGCGTCGCAGGGGCGGTCCGTCCATCGAATTGATCCACGTCGATCACGGACTGCGCCCGGACTCCCAAAATGACGCCCAATTCTGCACGCACCTGGCTAGGCGACGGGGGCTTCCCATCCATGTGGAGCGGCTGAACCTCGGCGAAACTTCGGTCGGCCAGGCCGAATCCCGCCGTCGCCGTATGGCCGCCATCGCCGAGCACGCCCTGGGCCTGGGCATCGAATACGTCGCATTGGCCCACCACGGCGACGACCGCATCGAGACCTTCCTCTTCCACCTTCGCCGCGGCACTGGGCTCGACGGGCTCGCCGCCATGCCCGCTGAGTCCTCCTTTCCCATCCCCGGCGTCGCCCTTCGAATCCTGCGCCCTCTCATCGGGTTTACACGCGCTGAGCTGGAGGCCTACGCCGAGCGCCGCTCCATCGACCACGTCGTGGACCCCACGAACGCAACCGACGCCTACTCCCGAAATCGCCTGCGCCATCACCTCGTACCGCACCTGGCAGAAGACTCGAGGCGAAAACGGGCCGTCATCGGCGCCATCGAACGACTCCATGAGGAGCGCCGCGCCGCCGACCACTACGCTACAGAATTGGCGCAGAACGCCCGGCTGCCCGTGGCGGGCATTCGCGCCCACGCATTTCGCCGCGACGCCCTGGCTGAGGCGCCTCGCGCCACCGTCGCCCGGCTCTTCCTGCGCCTGGAGCCCGGGCTCGACGCTTCCTCCATCGCCCGAATCCACGACGCCATCGCCGCTTCTGCCAACGCCCCCGTTCGTCACCTCACCCTGTCTCGCTGCGTCGTCACCGTCAGCGACCAGCGCGTCCTCTTCGAACCCAGCGAAGAGCGTGGAGGACGGGACGTCCTTAAACGGCACGCACAACCGATCAGCCTGCGTCCCTTCGAAGCGGGTTCTGCTCCCTTCTTCGGGGCACTGCTTCGCTGGGAGCTTCTTCGATCCGATTCGACCACCGATGACGTCCCCCCCGGCGATTGGTCTGCCGCCTTCGACGCCGGCTCCCTGCGTGCTCCCCTGGAGGTGGCGGGATTTCGCGCCGGCGCCCGTCTGCGCCGAACCAAAAAAAACGGCCAGGTCTACCATCAGAAGCTGACGGAGCTCTTGCGCTCACATGACGTGGACGCCCACCTGCGCTGGCGCTGGCCCTGTCTTTACGACGATGACGGAAATTTGCTCTGGGTCGCCGGAATTCAGCGCGCGACCACGGCCCTTCGCCGGCCCGATCAGGGGCCGCAATGGCGCCTCAGCATCACTCCTTCGAAAGAAATGATTGAAATCTTCCACTCTTAGCGGAATTATCCTCCTTGCTTTCGACTTATTGCCCCGGATGATTCGGTAGTGATTCCCGACCTCCCGACACCTTCGACGTCGGACCTGCCGAGCACCACTTGTGGTCTGAGCACCACGAGAATCCGGACCAACTGCGGGGGTTTCCCCCCGCTGTCGGTTGAAGCCCCCCGGGGGAGGTGATATAGCTAATCCGTAAGCGCGCCGTCCGGCGCCGCGGGCTGTGCATCGACGACCTATCAGGCTTTGTAACGCCCCTTTCGTCGCTGACACAACGCTCGCTCGCTCTCTGTTTTCGACGAGGCCAACGTGCTCAACAAGGTTTCACTTCGCGGCCCCCTCATCATCGCCGGTGCGGTCATCGTCGCCCTGGTCATCTTCAACATCGTCACTGACAGCTCGGTCGAAACAGCCGACATCACCTTCAGCGAATTTCGCACCGCCGTCGAATCCGGCGAGGTCAAATCCGTGGAGATAAAAGACCTCGAAATCGAGGGCATCTTCTCCGAGGAATTCGCCGCTGAAAATCACGAGGGAATGACGGAGTTCACCACCGTCGGCCCCGTGGGCGAAGACCTGCAGGACATGATGCTCGCCCAGAGCGTGGACATGACCTTCCAGGAGGTCAACCAGCACAGTCTTTTGCGCCAGCTTCTCATCCCATTTTTCTTCATCATCTTTTTGGTCATCATCTTCATCTTCTTGATGCGCCGATTTCAGAGCGGAGGAAGTGGTCGGGCGATGAACTTCGGAAAATCCAGGGCCACCCTGCTCGACGAGAGCCGCGCCAAGGTCACCTTCGACGATATCGCCGGCATCGAGGAGGCCAAGGAGCAGCTCGAGGAGATCGTCGAATTCCTCAAAAACCCGCGAAAATTCACCCGCCTGGGAGGTCGCATCCCCAAGGGTGTGTTGTTGATGGGCCGCCCCGGCACTGGAAAGACCCTCCTCGCCAAGGGCGTCGCCGGGGAAGCGGGCGTTCCCTTCTACTCCATCTCCGGATCGGACTTCGTGGAGATGTTCGTCGGCGTCGGCGCAAGCCGGGTGCGCGATCTCTTCGAGCAGGGAAAGGAAAACGCCCCCTGCATCATCTTCATCGACGAGATCGACGCCGTGGGACGCCAGCGCGGATCCGGGATGGGCGGCGGCCACGACGAGCGTGAACAGACGCTGAACCAACTGCTGGTGGAGATGGACGGCTTCGAGTCCAACGAAGGGGTCATCCTCATCGCCGCCACCAACCGCCCCGACGTCCTCGACCCCGCCCTGTTGCGTCCGGGCCGCTTCGACCGCCGCGTCAACGTCGGTCCCCCCGACGTGCGTGGGCGCAAAGAGATCCTCCAGATCCACACCCGCCGCACCCCCATCGGCGACGATGTGGACCTTCGCAACATCGCCCGCGGCACCCCCGGCTTCTCGGGGGCAGACCTGGAGAACCTGGTCAACGAAGCGGCGCTTCTGGCCGCCCGACGCGGCAAGGACCGCGTCGAAGAGGAGGACTTCGAATCCGCCAAGGACAAGGTCCTGATGGGAGCGGAGCGAAAGAGCGTCGTCCTCACCGACCAGGAAAAAGAGATCACCGCCTTCCACGAATCGGGCCACGCCATCGTCGCCCTTCTCCAGGACAATACCGATCCCGTCCACAAGGTCACCATCATTCCCCGCGGGCGCGCCCTGGGCGTCACCCAGCAATTGCCCGACAAGGATCGCTACAATCTCAATCGCGACTATATCCGAAAGCGCATCTCCGTGATGATGGGAGGCCGCGCCGCCGAGGCCATCGTCTTTGACGAAATCACCACCGGCGCCGGACAGGATATCGAGCAGGCCACCAACCTCGCCAGACGCATGGTCTGCGAATGGGGCATGAGTGACACCATTGGCCCCCTGTTCTACGGAAGCAACGATCCCGACAAACCCTTCGTCGGCGGCGCTGATTCCGGCAGCTCTCGTCCCTACAGTCAGGACCTGGCCAAGGATATCGACGCCGAGATCCGCCGCATCGTCACCGAGCAATACGAGACGGCCCTGACGCTGTTGACCGAACATCGCGATCTCCTGGACCTGATGAGCGAAGCTCTCCTGGAGTTCGAAGCTCTCGACGCCGAGGAGATCAAATATCTGGCCGACAGCCGCGATCTGAAGTGGATCCGAAAGCGGCGCCAGGAGCAGGAGCAGAAGCGGGCGCAAAAGGAGAAAAAGGCCCCCAAGAAGGGCTTCGCCTCGGCTCTCAAAGAGGGCAAGCGCGACAAGGGCTCCGATCCGGTGGGACCGGAGCTGGCCCCCTCCAACACCTGAGCCCAACCCGACGCCGCGATGACCTACCTCGCCATCCCGAAGCCGAGACCGCAGCTTCCTCCACTGAACGTGGGTGAGCGCCGTCTCGGCTTCGGCGATCGAGTCCACCTGATGGGCGTGGTCAACGTCACTCCCGACTCCTTCTCCGACGGGGGAGAATATTTCGATACCCATGCCGCCGTCGAACAGGCGCTGGAACTCCACCGGGCCGGTGCAAACATTCTCGACGTCGGTGGCGAGTCCACCCGTCCCGGCGCCGACCCTGTGGAGGCAGCCGACGAGATCGACCGCGTCGTCCCCGTCATCGATGCCATCAGCCGACGCTGCGACGCCTGGATCTCCGTGGACACCTACAAGGCAGACGTCGCGAAAGCAGCCCTCGATGCCGGGGCTCATCTCGTCAACGATATCAGCGGCCTCGGCTTCGACGACGATATGGCGCAGCTGGTCGCCCGCCGAGAATGTGGCCTGGTGTTGATGCATATCCGCAACACACCGAAGACGATGCAGCGAGATATCGCCTATGACGACGTCGTCGACGATCTGCTTCGCTACTTCGACGAGCGCATCCAACTCGCCATCGACGCCGGCGTCGACCCCGAACGGATCATCGTCGATCCCGGAATCGGCTTCGGAAAGACGGTGGAACACAACTATCGATTGTTGCGCGAATTGAGTCGCTTCACCGCCCTGGGCCGGCCCCTTCTCGTCGGTACCAGCCGCAAGAGCTTTATCGGTGCCGTCATCGACGAGCCACCGGAGCGAAGGCTGTGGGGCACCGCTGCCACCGTGGCCTGCTCCATCTTCGCCGGAGCCGATATCGTGCGCATCCATGACGTCCGGCAGATGGTGGACGTCGTCCGCGTCACCGAAGCCCTCTGTGGCATGGGATCCGAGAGGGGATAAAATTTTGCCCTTCCCGCCGATATGCCGCACAATTGGGCGGGCTGTACCATTTCTTGTTCTGGATTCCAGTTGGCCGGGGCCATGGACTTCGTCACCGACATATTTCACCTCGACTCGGGCTGGCAGACTTTTTTCGTCTTCCTCGATCTGGCGATCGTCTTCTACGTCATCTACCGGGTCCTGCTGCTCATCAAGGGCACCCGTGCCCTTCAGATGCTCTTTGGCCTGGTCTTCATCGTCATCTTCTTCTTTCTGTCCCAGGAGGACTATCTCCACCTGACGACGACCCACTGGGTGGTCGACATCTTCATGGCCAATCTGATCATCATCGTGGTCATCATCTTTCAGGAGGATATTCGCCGCGCCCTGGCGCAATTCGGACGCACCCCGGTCATCGGCGGCCGGCGCGCCTTCGAGGACACGTCGGTCCTCGAGGAGGTCATCAAAGCCTGCGTGATGCTCTCCAACCGCCAGGTGGGGGCTCTGATCGCCATCGAGCGCGAGGCCGACCTGAGTCACTACGTCGAAGAGGGCATCGAAGTCGACGCAGTGGCCTCCAAGGATATGTTATTCACCATCTTCTTGCCGGAGCACCAGAATCCGCTGCATGACGGGGCGGTCATCATCCGCAAGGGAAGAATCGCCGCCGCCGGCTCGTTTCTCCCGTTGACGATCAATCCCCGCGTCGAGAAATCACTGGGCACCCGTCACCGGGCGGCCATCGGGGTCACAGAGGACACCGACGCCGCCGTGGCCGTCGTCAGCGAGGAGACCGGCAGAATCAGCGTCGCCCACGACGGCGAACTCTACACCGACCTCGACGCCAACGAGATGCGGGCCTTCTTGCAGCGCATCTACAGTTCGCGCCACCTTCGGCGGCGACGGGGCAATCTGCTCGATCGATTCCGGGCCGAGATCGCTTCTCGAGCCAACTCTGGCGACGTAGAAAGTACCATTCCCCCTTCTGACGAGGAGGATGACGACTCGGACGCAAGCAACGACAAGACCGAAACCGCTGAATCCACCAGCGGCTCCGACACCGAAACCAAGATCTCCTCATGAACGGCGGCGCACTAACCAACTTCATACGCAACGTCTTCGTGCGAAACTTCTATCTGAAGTTCATCGCCGCCATCCTCACCCTCTCGCTCTATATCTGGGTCGCCGAGGATCGAGAGACCTCGGAGCCGGGCTACGCTCCGCTCGAGGTCTCGGCTCCCGACGGCATGGTGCTCGTCTCCGACCCCGAGGGATGGGTGGAGTTTACCCTTCGCGGCCGCCGCAGCCTCCTCAACCGCCTCGACATCGACGACCTCGACCCCATCCGACTCGACCTCGACCCCGCCGACGACGACAGCTACGTGCGCATCACCTCCGCCATGGTCGGCGTCCCGCCCAATATCCGGGTCACCGATATCGAGCCTCCCGCCGTCTATATCGAATTGGAGCCCGAGGACATCAAGACCGTCGACGTCGAGCCTCAGATCGCCGGCGAGCCCGCCAATTGGTACACCGTCGAAGAGATCCGAACCTCGCCGCAGACCATCACCCTGCGCGGCCCGCAGAGCCTGCTCGCCCAGATGGACTACGTGCCCACCGAGGAGATCGACATCACCGGCCGCTCCTCCTCCCTTCGTCGCTCCGTTCAGCCCATCATCGACCATAAGTTGATCACCGCCGAGCTCGACGACGACATTGTCGTGGAAGTCGATATCGAGACCGAAGAGGTGACGAAGACCATCGACGATATCTCCGTCGACGCCGTCAACACCTCCTACGACACCGTCGTCGATCCCGACACGGCCCGGCTCACCGTCACCGGCCCCCTTCCCATCCTGGAGGATATGGACCAGGACCTGCTGCGCCTGGAGATCGACCTCACCGAAGAGGACCAGCGCCCGCCGGGCACCTACTCCCGCCCCGCCGAGGCCGTCAATCTTCCCGACCGAGTTCAGGTGGACGCCATCTTCCCGGAGCGCTTTCGCGTCACCACCGAAGCCCCTCCCGAACCGGAACCAGAGCTCGACGAAGAAGAGCCCACGGACGACGCCGAAGAAACCCTCTGAGGTTTCCACATCACCGACGGTGAACAAGATCTTATTCGTCCCCTTTGCTCGCCCCATCACCTAGAACCGATCACCCAATACCTAGAACCCCATACCTAGAACCCAATACCCATCACCTAGAACCCAACCCCCATTTTATGCTACTCATCTTCGTTCGATCGTGACTCTGGGAAAGGCATGGAAGATATGACGAAACGACAGCTCTTTGGAACCGACGGAATTCGCGGCGTCGCCAACCAATATCCCATGACCGCCGAACTCGCCGTGCGCCTCGGACAGGCCGTGGCGTACCACTTTAAGGACCGGCGTAACGGACACCGAAAGCCCTTCGGGCAGCGCACTCGCATCGTCATCGGAAAGGACACCCGCGTCTCCGGCTATATGTTCGAATCCGGACTGGCCGCCGGCATCACCTCCATGGGCGTCGACGTCCAACTGGTCGGTCCCCTTCCCACGCCGGGGATCTCCTTTTTGACCACCGGTATGCGCGCCGACGCCGGCATCGTCATCTCGGCGAGCCACAATCCCTATCAGGACAACGGCATAAAGCTCTTCGGCGCCGACGGCTACAAATTGCCCGACCAGGAGGAGCTGGCCATCGAGGAGTTGATCCTGGGAGACAATCCGCCGCGCCCGAAGCCAGACCGCATCGGCAAGGCCACCCGCATCGACGACGCCAGCGGGCGCTATATCGTGTTTTTGAAGAATACCTTTCCCAAGGACCTGACCCTGGACGGCCTGCGCATCGTCGTGGACTGCGCCAACGGCGCCGCCTACAAGGTCGCCCCCTGCGTGCTTCGCGAATTGGGCGCCGAGGTCTTCACCATCGGTGACACACCGGACGGTTATAATATCAACCAGGACTGCGGAAGCCTCCACCCCTATAATACGGCTCAGCGCGTGCGCGAGACCCGCGCCGACGTGGGCATCACCCTCGACGGCGACGCCGACCGGGTGATCCTCATCGACGAAGACGGAGAGGTCGTCGACGGCGACGGCATCCTCGCCCTCTGCGCCATCCACCTCAAAGAACAGGGGCGACTTGCGAATGACACCCTTGTGACTACGGTGATGAGCAACGTCGGCCTCGAGGTCGCCCTGAAGCGCCGCGGCATCGATCTCGTTCGCACCGCCGTGGGCGACCGCTACGTCGTCGAACGCATGCGCCAGGACGGCTACACCCTCGGAGGTGAACAGAGCGGTCACCTCATCTTCCTGGAGCACTCCACCTCCGGCGACGGCATGCTCGCCGCCTTGCAGGTCCTGGCCATCTTACAACGTCGCCAGCGCCCCTTGAGCGATCTGGCTCGCATCATGACGCCCTTTCCCCAGATCTTGGTCAACGTCGATGTGCGCGAGAAGCCTCCACTAGACGAATTGGAACAATTCCAGGAGCGCGTCGCCCAGATCGAAGCCGAACTCGACACGGAGGGCCGCGTCGTAGCCCGCTACTCCGGCACCGAGTCCAAGGCCCGCATCATGGTCGAAGGCCCCGACCAACGCCGGGTCCAGGACTACGCCGACGAACTCAGCCGCGAACTGCGCGCCCTCATCGGCGCCTAACCCCAGGAAGTACCCATGCCAACCCCTATCCGCCCCCGACTCGGAGTCAACGTCGACCACGTCGCCACCATCCGCCAGGCTCGCGGCACCGATTACCCGGACCCCGTGACCGCCGCGTCCCTGGCGGAGCTCGCCGGCGCCGACCAGATCACCATCCACCTTCGCGAGGATCGACGCCACATCCAGGACCGCGACGTCCGCATCCTGCGCGAGACCGTAAAGACCCGGCTGAACCTCGAGATGGGAGCCACGGAAGAGATGCTCTCCATCGCCCAGGAGGTCCAGCCCGATATGGTGACCCTGGTACCCGAAAAGCGCGAGGAACAGACCACCGAGGGCGGCCTGGACGTCGTCAAGAACTCTCAGTTTCTGACCGACTATATCGCCCGGCTTCGCGACTGCGGCGCCCACATCAGCCTCTTCATCGACCCCGAGCCCAACCAGATCGCAGCCTCGGCCCGCCTCGACGTCGACATCGTCGAACTCCACACCGGTGACTACTGCGAGGCCGCCTCTCCATTCACCAACGAAAACCGCCCCGCCGAATTCGACCGCAA
>SLPW01000042.1 GCA_007131755.1 Myxococcales bacterium
GGTTCGGGCTCTGGTTCGGGCTCTGGTTCGGGCTCCGGCTCCGGTTCGGGCTCTGGTTCCGGCTCTTCTTCCTCTTCCTCTTCTTCGATCTCCGGCTCCATCATCACCGGAGGATCGGGCGGGATAAAAGCAGCCGGCGTAGATTCCACTCTGGGCTCGGACTCCAGGTCTATGACATAGGGTGCCACCAACCCGGCGATGACGAAGAAGACGCCGTGCAGGACCACGGAGAGGACAATCCACACCACCCAGATCGGAGTTCCACCGGCCTCCTCCGCGGATGTTGTCAGAGGCTCCTGTCCCCCCAACTCCTCCCCTTTTGCATTTTCGTCTCTCAGGGAACCCAAAACAAATTGCTCTCACTTTCATCGCCGATATGGATAACGAAAAGGATCGACGAACTGATTATCACTCCTGATGATTCGGCGCGTTCCTACCAGGAGCCTGTTGACTTAGGCTGTGAGACCACTCGGCGAGGGGTCTGTGGTAAGGGCAACGCGCGTTGACGCAGGCGACGGGCCCAACGCCAAGTGATGCTGTCTACTAACCCAAATCTAAATTTGCGATCCACCTCCGACCACCGACCAGTGTTACTCCGCTTCGTTGGCGAGTACAAATTTCGGTGGATTATTCGCCGGGGGGCACAGCGTTGTTCTCGGCAGTCCGGAGCGCAGCGGACGCCTTCGATGCCGGAGAATGTCCGGACCGTGGCCGACACCACATACCGGACCAACTTGGCGGGACCGATACGCACCGGCGACTCCTAAGAAGTCGTTCTACAGGCAAATTTATTCGACGGATCCCCACAACGGACAACACTCTCGATGACGAAGATCCCCGATTACACACCGGAGCCGATGGCACCGGCCATCATCGTGGCAAGTCTCCTCACCCTGACCCTCTGTCTGATCGCGACGGGTTTCGCGGTGTGGAATCGACTCAGCGTCGATCCCATGGAACTTCGACAGCAGGCTCATATCGAAAGCGGCCTCGAATTTCCTCCCCTGATCGTCGACGACGACCGCCTCCATGAGTCGCGACAGACCTTTTATCGCGACGCCGATATCGAGCTCATCATCGACGAAATCGACGAGTTGCGCGCCATCTATCATCAGGTCAACGACTTTCAATTTCCCCAGCACGGAACGGTCGATTCCCTGGAGGTCCTCGCCACGGGACAATTGCTCGAGGAACAGGTCGAGGCGATTTTGCCCGTCCTGGGACCACGGGGATTCGAACCCGTCGCCCGACCCCATTTCGATGCCTGCACAGACGGTCTCGAAGACCTCTCCGAAGCCATTCGATCCGGCTCCATTCCCTTTTCCCAGGCTGCCGAAGATCCCCCTGCAGACCGGTTTCAAGCCTATCGCCACAACTGCGGGAGGCTCCTCCCCACCCTGTATCGCCATGGACTCATCGACGATGAGGGCCACTGGGCCCAGCCCCACAGCCTGCAGATCGTCGACGTCATCCAGCGATACCGCTGGGCAGCTCTCGTTCGCGGAAGTTATCCCGCCTATCGACTCATCAGCCCCTACGAAATGGAGATCTTCTATCGCTGGCGTATCGAGCACGACCAATCCCTGACCCCCGCACAGCGCTTAGATCTCCTGGATGAAGCCCGCCCCTTTCTCCCCGACCACTACGACTACGAGCTCACCGAAGTCCGCCTGCGCGCCGCCTCCACCGACGATCACGACGAAATCCTCGATCGCTTCCTCTCCCTGGCCGACGACCACCCCGACCACCACTATTACCACCAGGTCTATGAAACGGTACGCCACCAACTACGCACCCGATCGCGTTGAACAGGCTTCCACCCGAACGTATTGACAACCAAAAACCCACCCACTATAAACCTCCCTCCGTTGGCCATGAGCCAACTCATCCGGGGCCGTAGCTCAGCCGGGAGAGCGCGTGACTGGCAGTCACGAGGTCGTGGGTTCGATCCCCATCGGCTCCATTTTTGATTACGGGCACTTAGCACATGTTGCTACGTGCCCGTTTTTCATGATGCCCCCTAACAACAAACCTGCAGGGAACAAACTTGCTTCCCGTTGGTGCGGGATACCCGCGATAGCCGGTCGTGCCGAGCGCGTCATACAGCGCGAGGCGACGACCGACCCACCTCCGCACAGGCACGCCTTGGCTGCCGAGCACTATCGGCCGCGTTGTCTGCGGCCGACTTGATCAGCCACGGGGCCTTCTGGCCCGTGTCCGGCGTTGGATCGCCATCGAACGCCGTCGGCGACGGACTCCGACAATCGACTCAGTGCATTCTATGGACAAAGTTGATGCGATTTCCCGAACTACTCACCGCACTGCACTTGACATTCGACGTGGGCGTCGATTTTGTGCACCCTCATGGGTTAGGATGTGCTCGAATAATGGTGACCCCTGCATGCTAGGAATTCGATAATGGCCAATCTACAGAAACCAGTTCGTCAGATGGAACAACGCCTCGGGGAGTTGTCCCGTGAGGTGTTGCGTATCGAGGCCCACCTTCGGCGCGGAGAAGAGCGCGCGGCGTCGGCTCGAATCGACGGGGTTCGCCAGAGCCTGGCCGCGCTGCGGGGTGATGTGGACACGCCGATGCAGCTCACCATCGTCGGCGCCCAGCTCGGACTGATGTCCGGCAAGGGAAGCTGGCTTCGGGGGCGACTCCCCTGCGCGCTCGTCTGCGCCGTCGGAGGATGGATGTACGGCCAGTCTCTTCTCAACGGCCAGCGCCGCGAGATCGAGCAACTCGCCGACCACGTGGACTACCTGGAGTCCCATCTCTCCGCGCCGGGTCAACCCGGTGAGGAGCGCAAGGACGACAAATCCGATCACGCCTCGGCGGGCTGAACGCCGACGACTCGGCGTTGCAATGGGATGGCGCTCAGCCTACCTTTGGCTCGTAATACTCAACCCCACCCCCCATCTCGACGTGTCGTCGAGCTGTGACGAAAGTCTTCGACCCGGACGCCAGTGCCCATGAGACATGCCAAGATCGTCTGCACCCTCGGTCCCGCCTCCAACACCCCGGAGGTCATCGAAGAAATGATCCTGGCCGGGATGAATGTCGCCCGCCTCAACTTCTCCCACGGCACACACGAAGATCATCGCCAGACCTACGAGATGGTCCGACATCTGTCCCAGAAGCTGGGCAGGCCTGTGGCCATCCTTCAGGATTTGCAGGGACCGAAGATCCGCGTCGGCACCTTCGAGGAGGGATCGATCCCGCTCCACAAGGGAGATCCCTTTATCATCACCACTCGTCCCGTCACGGGCACCCGCGAGATCGTCTCCACGACCTATCCCAACCTATGCGAGGACGTCTCCAGAGACGATATCTTGCTCCTCGACGACGGCCTGTTGCGCCTTCGCGTCACCGACGTCCAGGGCACAAACGTCCACACCAGCGTGGAAGTGGGTGGAATCCTCAAGAACAACAAGGGCATCAACCTTCCCACCGCTTCCGTCTCCGCCCCCAGCATGACCGAAAAGGACAAAAATGACCTGGCCTTCGGTATGGAATTGGGCGTCGATTACGTGGCACTGAGCTTCGTTCGCTCCGCTCTCGACATTCACCAGTTGCGCTCTCAGATCCCGAAGGAGCGAAGAGAGGATCTCCTCATCATCTCCAAGATCGAAAAGCCCCAGGCGATTGCCGAACTCGATGAGATCATCGCCGTCTCCGACGGGATTATGATCGCCCGCGGCGATCTGGGCGTCGAGATGCCCCCTCAGAAGGTCCCACTGCTCCAGAAAATGGCCATCACCAAGGCCAACGAAATGGGCTGTATTTCGATTACGGCTACACAGATGCTGGAGTCGATGACCGAGAACTTCCGACCCACCCGGGCCGAGGCCTCGGACGTGGCCAATGCCATCCTAGACGGCACGGACGCCGTCATGCTCTCCGGGGAAACTGCGGCGGGAAAACATCCCGTGGAGTCGGTGCGAATGATGTCCTCCATCATCGAAGAGGTCGAGGCGAGCGCCGACTACGATCGAAAACCGGAGCCCCCCTTCATTAGCCATCTCAAGACCTTTCCCAACGCCGTGGC
Organism: Myxococcales bacterium; assembly: GCA_007131755.1. Classification (GTDB taxonomy): domain Bacteria; phylum Myxococcota_A; class Bradymonadia; order Bradymonadales; family Bradymonadaceae; genus SLJM01. The sequence goes on from SLPW01000042.1 coordinate 4,053, forward strand.
CCGGGCGGCCACCATCGCCGCCGACGATCTCAACGTCACAGGAATCGTGGTGTTGACCAACAGCGGCTCCACGGCGCGGCTGATGATGACCTATCGGCCCGGCAAGACCATCATCGCCTGTACCCCCAACGAACGTGTCTATCACCAGATGGCGCTTTTCTGGGGAGTGCGCGCCTTTCAGATCCGCATGCTCCACAGCACGGACCGAATGTTGGAGCGCGTCGAGGATCTCATGTACCAGGAGCGCGAGGCCAGTGACGGAGACGAGATCATCGTCGTCATGGGCTCGCCGGCCGGTGGCCACGCGGAGACGAACCTCATCAAATTCCACCGCCTCGGGGAGTAGATAAGTCTTCCGGGGCCGACGGGAGACTCTCTTGATGGCTGATCAGTCCGCCACCACTCGATTTCGACCCTGTTCCTTTGCCTTGTACAGACGGTCGTCTGCGAGTTTGATGAAGGCGAAGGTGTTGACCTCGTGGTTGGCGTTGCCGGAATTATTATTGGATCGCGCCAGATATTCCCTGATATCGGCCACTCCCAAAGAGAGAGTGATCGGGATATCCACGTCATCGAAGGTGAAGGGCTCACTCTCGATGGTGACCCGGATCTTCTCTGCCGTCTTCACGGCCTGATGCTTTGCAATCTCCGGCAGAAGCAGGATGAACTCCTCGCCTCCATAGCGGGCAAAGATATCATCTCGGCGAATCGATCGGACGATGCGCTGGGCGCATTGCTTCAGGATATGATCTCCCGCCAGGTGTCCATAGGTATCGTTGACGGGTTTGAAGTGGTCGATATCGAGCATCACGATCGAAAGATCACGTTGGTATCGAAGGCATCGACTCAGCTCGCGTTCCATCTCCTGCAGGAAATAGCGCTTATTATACACCTGGGTCAGCCCGTCCGTCGTCGTCAGGCGGTAGATCTCGTCGTGGTAGGAGGCCTCCACATTACTTCCGGTGAGGAATTTGAAGATCGTTCGCCCCACCTTGATCTGATCGCCGTCACGAAGACTGCATTCATTGACCGGTCGGTCATTGACGTAGGTCCCGTTCGTCGATCGAAGATCTCGAATGACGACCTGTTCGCCGTCGTTTTCGATGACGGCGTGATTTCGGGAGATCGACTCCTCATCGATCTGGATGTCGACCTTGCTGGACCGTCCGATGATGACTTCGTCCTGGGTCAATTCATACTTCTTTCCCAGATCCACACCGTTGATGACGACCAGACACGCGTCTTGAGCCGACGACTTCTCGGGAGGCATCGGTCGGATGACCGTGATGACTGTATTGTCCTTTCCCATATTCGCCTTCTTCGTCTCCGAGGCACTACGGCGTCCACTGCGCTGATCTTCATGGAGCCTTCGCCGCTGGGCTGAGACGGCGATTCCACGAGTCAACGACTCCGCCTTATATCGGATCGTCATCTCTACTGGTGAGGCGACGATGACCTTGGTGGGCCAACCGGGTCGGCCGCGTCGAGATCTTACTGCATTATGTATTCCATAGAGGAAGTGTGTTATTCCGCATTAAATCAAACCGCTGAGGCAAATGCAACGTCTTCCATCTGGTGTTCGGTCAGAAGTGCCATCATATAGCCCATCTCAGCGCTCGATGTAAGGGGTCAGTCCAAAATGGAAGTCCTCACCTCTGTGGCCGACTCGGCGTGCGTCTGCGCCCGTCGGGCTACCTCTTCATGGTCCTGCCTTCCGAGAAGACCGTGAGCGATCTTTTTGCCCAACTCTACTCCCGGCTGATCGAAAGCATTGATCTCGAGCAACTCCCCGGCCACGGCGGTGATCATCTGCCAGGAGAACAAAAAGGCCCCCACCGTCGCGGGGCTTACGCGCTCGAATTTCCAGGTCGACGTCGGCCGCCCCGCCTCACGCAGTGCCCCTCGCGTGCCCTGCAGTTCGGCGCCGAAGACTTCCGAAAGGCGGCGCCCTTGCAGATGCTGCAACGCCGCGGGCATCTCCGGTGTCTGCGGGATCACCCGGTCGCGATCGAAGTTCTCCACCTCCAGAAAGCTGACGTGCTTGTCCTTCGGTCCCTCCATATACAACTGCACCTGGCTGTGCTGGTCACTCACTCCCACAGCCTTGATGGGCGTAATGCCGGTATGCACTCGTTCTCCCTCTCGCTCACTGATCTTGCCCAGGCTTTCGGCCCACAACTGGGAAAACCAGTCCACCAATCCGCTCAGGCGATCGCCGTAGGTCATCATCACCAGTTGATCGAAGCCCTGCTCGGCCAACGCGATGTGCTCTGCCGCCATCACCCCCCAGCTCTGCGCTGCAGCGTCAACGGATCGATGTGCGTTGCGGGCCTTGCGCGCTCCCTCTAAAAGCTCATCGATGGGATATCCCGCCAGCGCCAGCGGCACCAGCCCCACCGGGGTGAGGACGCTAAAGCGGCCTCCCACGTTGGGGGGAACCGAAAAATCGTACCATCCGTGGCGATCGACCAGCTCACGCAGCGCCCCACCCTTTGGGTCCGTTACGGCCACGATATGACGCGCCGCCCTCTTCGGGCCCACGGCCTTTCGGATCAACTCTCGGACGATCCAGAATTGGCTCATGGTCTCGATGGTGGTGCCGCTCTTCGTGATCACCACCACCAGCGTCGTGCGGGGGTCGAGCCACGAGAACAGTCGATCCACGGACTCCGGATCGAGGTTGTCCGCAAAATGAGTGCGCAACCCGCGTCGATGTCGTGGCGACGCGCTCTGCAACACCGCCCGCGCCCCGAGGCTGGATCCGCCGATTCCGATCACCACCTGGTCGGTCCACTCCTCGGAAAGCCTCTCCCGGGCAAAGGCCTGGATCGGACCCGCCTCCGTGTCGGGAGTATCCACGAAACCGAGCTCTCCGGATTCGAAGCGCTCTTCGAGGGCTTCTATGGCTCCGCGAATCCGCTCCTCCTGTCCCGTGGGCTTGGCTGAAGCTGACAGCGCACCTTCCACATATAATCCACTCCGATCGTAGCTTAGCATCCTCATCTCCTGATGGGTGAGCACGTTTAGACTTTGTGAACGAAGAAAGGCGTCCTTCGGGGGACGCCTTCCAATCATCTCTTGAACTTCCATTGCGCCTGCCTCAGGCAGGCACTGAAATCATTAACTTACAGCCTCCTCCAATGCGTCGGCCACTTCCTCGATGGAACCTCTGTCCACCATCTCCGTGACCGCCACCAGAAGATGATGCGACCACTCCTCGGAAAACGTCCCGAGATCGAGACCGGGAATCACGTCTCTGTCCAGGCAATGGTCGACCACTTCCCTTGCAGGCCTGGGTAATTTGAGCACAAATTCGTTGAAGAAAGGTCCCTCATAGGCCCGCGTTCCGATCCCTCGGGCCTCAAAGAGCTTTAGGGCGTAGCGGGCTCGGGCCATATTGAGCCTTGCCAGGTCCTGAAAGCCCTGTTTTCCCATCAGGCTCAGGTAGATCGCCGCCGCCAGGGCCATCAGCCCCTGATTCGTACAGATATTGCTGGTCGCTCGTTCGCGCCGGATATGTTGTTCGCGCGTCGACAGGGTCAGCACATAGGATTCGCGGCCCTCCTCGTCGACGGTACGCCCGGCGAGTCGCCCGGGCATGGCGCGAAGTTGCTTCTTTCGAGCGGCAAAGATCCCCAACGCCGGTCCCCCGAATGCCTGCCCGATTCCCAGCCCCATCCCCTCACCGGCGCAGATGTCGACCCCGAAGCTTCCCGGCGGCTTTGCAAGCGCGAAGGCATGTGGCTCATTGAAGGCCCCGACCACCAGAATCCCATGGTCGTGAGCCCACTCCACCAGCTCCGTAGGATCTTCAAAGACGCCCAGAAAATTGGGCGTTTGAAAGACGATGCAGGCCACCTGGTCGGGATCGTCGATCCGTCGGCGCAGATCATCGAGATCGAAGCGCCCCGTCTTCTGGTCGGTGCCAAATTCCTCGTATACGTCTTCCTGCCACCGCAGATAGGTCTGGATGACCTGCCGCCACTCGGGATGGACGTTGTCAGCCACCCAGACTTTCCTTCGCGGTTTGCGGCGAAAGACCCGCTGAGCCATCAGCGTCGCCTCCGCCGTCGCGTGTGCTCCGTCGTACATCGAGGCGTTGGCGATCGGCATGTCCAACACCTCAGCCACCATGGACTGAAATTCGAAGATCGCCTTCGTCGTCCCCTGGCTGATCTCTCCCTGATAAGGGGTATAGGAGGTCAGAAATTCGGCGCGCAGCAACAATTGATTGAGCGCCTCCGGCACCACATGGTCGTAGCATCCGGCGCCCAGCAGGGACAAAATCTCCCCGCGCACCTCTCGATTCTTGCTGGCCAGACCCGCCACGTGACGCCGAAGCGCGATCTCACTCATGGGCTCTGGAAGGTCCATCTCCTCGGCCTGCTGACGCAGATGTTCGGGAATGGAATCGAAGAGATCGTCGATGGCGTCGACGCCGATGGCCTCCAGCATCGCCGCGATCTCTTCCTCCGTATGGGGGAGATATCTCATCGGATCTCGCTCTTCATTCGCTCAAAAATGACTGATAGCCGTCGGCGTCCATCAGATCCGACAATTCCTCGGCATCGCTCATCTGGATGCGAACGATCCAACCTCGATCGTAGGGGCTTTCGTTGACCAACTCCGGAGCGTCCTCCAACTCCTCGTTGATCTCCACGACCTCGCCAGAGACCGGAGCGTAGAGATCGGAGACGGTCTTGACGCTCTCCACTACACCGAAGTCCTCTTCTCGCTCCACTACCGCGCCCAGGGCGGGAAGTTCCACGAAGACGATATCACCCAGCGCATCCTGAGCGTGGTGAGAAATGCCCACCGTCACCGTGCCGTCGCCGTTATCCTCGGTCCACTCGTGATCGCCGGTGAACCGGTAGTTATCGGGGATCTCGAAGTCCATTTCCAATACTCCTGTCCAAACTCAGTTTCCCGGCCTGCCAACGCATCCGGGAACGGGTAGTGCGCCGTGAGCACGGCGCAGTCAGTTTTATTTCGACCGCTTATAAAACGGGGGATCGACGACTTTTGCCGACACCGACCGACGGCGAAGGATGATATCCACCGTATCGGCGTCGGCAAACTCCCGATCGATGTAGCCCAGTCCGATGCTGGCTTCAAGCGTCGGAGCATATCCACCACTGGTCACCCTCCCCACGGCTTCCCCTTCGATCTGGAGATCGTAACCGGGGCGAAGTACGCCTCGTCCCTGGAGGACGAAACCTCGCAACTTCCTCGACGTTCCCTGCTGACGCACCTCCTCCAGGGCCTGTCGCCCGATGAAGTCCCCTTTTGCGTCGAATTTCACCAACCAACCCAACCCCGCCTCCAGGGGATTCGTAGACTCGTCGATATCCTGTCCGTGCAACAAAAGCCCCGCCTCCAATCGAAGGGTATCCCGGCATCCCAGGCCGCACAGGGTCAGCTCGTCGCCCCCGGCGTCGAGCAACGCGTCGAAGACCTCCTCGCCACCATCGACGGGCAGATAGAGTTCGAATCCGTCCTCACCGGTATAACCCGTGCGAGCCACCAGGGTCGACACGCCGGCCACATCGGCCTTGCGGCAGCGAAAAAATTTGATGCTCTCCAGATCGGTGTCGGCGATCTTTGCCAGGATCTCTTCTGCCTTCGGACCTTGAATGGCGATCTGCACTGTCTGATCGGACTGGTCTTCCATCTCCACTCCGCCCGTTAAGGCAGCGCCGATATGGGCGATATCGCGCTGCCGATTGGCAGCGTTGATGCACAGCAACAACCGATCTTCGCCGAGACGGTAAATGACGAGATCGTCGATGATCCCCCCCTGCTCGTTGCACATCACCGTATAGATTGCCCGGCCGTCCGTGAGCGCCGTGACGTCGTTCGTCATCAGCCGATTCACGGCATCGATGGCCTCCGGCCCCCGCACCTCGACCCGCCCCATATGACTGACGTCGAAGAGCCCCGCCGAGGTACGCACGCTGCGGTGCTCCTCTTTGATCTTGCCATATTTTACGGGCATCGAATACCCGGCAAAGGGCACCATTCGTGCCCCCTGTTCGACGTGGCGCTCATGAAGGGGAACCTTCTTCGTCTCGCTTGACTCGCTCATCACACAATCCTCTCGTCAAATGGTGGTTCGACGCTCTCCACACAGGCTGGTTATCCCCAACCCCCCTACGGTCTGATACCGAACTCCCGCCTCTTCGGTGGTGATCACTTCCTCGTCGCGCACGACCAGACCTTCCTGGATACAAACGGCGCGAATCGTATTCTCCAACAGCATGGCCACCGTCATCGGCCCCACCCCACCGGGAACGGGGGTGATCCAGGAGGCGCGCTTATGCGCTGTGTCGAATTCTACGTCTCCCGACAACTTTCCATTCTTGCGACTGATCCCCACATCGATGACCACCGCCCCCTCTTTGATCCACTCTCCACGCACCAATTCGGCCACACCGGTGGCTACGACGAGCAGATCGGCACGTCTTATATGTCCTTCGAGATTCGCCGTATGTCGATGACACAGCGTGGTCGTGGCGTTGGCTCGCGTCAACATCAACGCCATCGGACGGCCGACGATGACGCTTCTCCCGATGACCACCGCATCCTTACCCGCCGGATCGACGCCGGCCGCCCTCAACAGCGTCAACACTCCCCGGGGCGTACAGGGCTCGAGCAGCGACTTGCGGGTCATCAAACACCCCAGGTTGACCGGATGAAATCCATCCACATCCTTCTGAGGGTCGATACATTGCATGATCTCCGAGCCGTCGAATCGCTGCGGAAGGGGAAGCTGCAATAAGATCCCGTGGATCGACGAATCGGCGTTCAGCTCCTGGAGATGACCGGTGAGCTCCGAATAGCTTACGTCGGCCTCGAGATGGTGGTGCTGAGATGCGATCCCCAGTCTTTCGCAGGCCCTGATCTTATGGCGGATATAGATGGTGCTGGCCTCGTCTTCGCCGACCTGGACCACTGCCAGAGTGGCCTGGATTCCACGATCCAACAGTTGAGGAACCAGCCCCGCCAGTTGCTCCAGCCGCGCGCTGGCGACGGCTTTGCCATCGAGCACCCCTTCGGGTGCAGCCTCCAACGCCTCGGCCAGAGGCTTTCGATCGAAGTGAAGAATCATCGACGTCCTTGTCGCCAGGCAAATTTTCGTCAAACCTCGGTTACCAGCATTTTTCCCGCCAACCGGGCGCTGATCGATACCTCCTCGCCACCGGTGCGCAAAAACATCTGTCCGTCGAAGCTCAAGATCTCCCGGACCTCGAGCGTCGATCCGGGCCGCAGCCCGATTCGGTCCAGATAGCGCAGCACCTCCGGAGTCTGATCGAGCACCCGTTCCACGCGAAGGCTCATTCCCTCGTCGGCCTCGGCGAGGTTGATCATGTCCCGGGCCTCCAATTCGCCCTCCGCCGTAGGGATGGGATCGCCGTGGGGATCGAATCGAGGGTGGTTAAGGAAGGCATCGATGCGCTCTACCAACTTGTCGCTGACGGCGTGCTCGAGGCGCTCGGCTTCCTCGTGGACCTCATCCCAGGAATAGCCCAGCGTCTTGACCAAGAACACTTCGATGAGCCGGTGGTTACGAATGACGCGTAGCGCCTCGTCTCTCCCTTTCTGGGTCAGCCGCACACCCTGATACGGTTCATATTCCACGAGCCCGTCGTCGGAAAGTGACTTGAGCATCCCCGAGACGGAGGGCCTGGAAATATCGAGATCCTCGGCGATCTCCTTTGTCTTCACCCTCCCCTTCTTCTCCTCCTGCCGGGAGTAGATCGCCTTGAGGTAATTTTCAGTCGATATAGTGGGCATGGCGGCCGGACGCTGACGGTTTTGAGAGGGTCTGCGTGGGCCCGTATCTAGCAGATGAACCCCGGGCCAACAAGGCCGTCATGACGCGCGCAGGTGTACGAGAATCGCCGAGATCGCCGCCGGCGTCACCCCGCTTATCCTCGACGCCTGACCCACGCTGGTGGGACGCACGCGCTCGAGCTTTTCGCGTACCTCGTTCGACAGGCCGTGGACCGCCTCGTAGTCGATGGCCTCCGGGATATGCTTGGCCTCCATCTCCCGATGTTTTTCGACCTTCTCGCGCTGGCGTTCGATATAGCCCTCGTATTGAATCTGGATCTCGATGGCCTCCATCGTCTCCTCGTCCAACTCGGCGAAATCAATGTCGCACTTTAAGTGCTCAACCATCGCTTGAAGCTTGGCCAGATCCACGTTCTGACGGCGCAACAGGGCCTCCAGCGTCGCACCGTTGCCCAGCCCGCCGACATCACTTTCATCGGCAATCCGTTGGTTTTCACGGGATGCTCCGACCATCGTATCGGCAAGAATCTCACGGGTGCGCTCAATGGCCCTCTTCTTGCTCTTGAATTTCTCGTAGTGCTCATCCGACAGAAGACCGAGCTCGTATCCGTATTCCGACAGGCGCCAGTCGGCGTTGTCCTCGCGAAGGAGCAGGCGATATTCGGCACGGCTGGTGAACATACGATAGGGCTCTTCGACGCCGCAGGTCACCAGATCGTCGATGAGCACGGCGATATAGGCCTCGTCTCGGCCGAGGACGAAGGGCTCTTCGTCGCGCAGCTTACGCGAGGCGTTGATCCCGGCGATTAATCCCTGAGCTGCCGCCTCTTCGTAGCCCGAAGTTCCGTTGATCTGTCCCGCCAGATACAATCCGTCCACGCCGCGAAGCTCCAGGGTGTGATCGAGCTGGACGGGATTGACGAAGTCGTACTCCACGGCGTAGCCGGGGCGCATGATTTCGGCATTTTCCAGCCCCGGGATGGTCTTCAGAAAAGCCTTCTGAACGTCCAGGGGGAGGCTCGTGGACAGTCCGTTCGGATAGACCTCCACCGTGTCCAGGCCCTGGGGCTCGAGAAAGACCTGATGGCGGTCCTTGTCGGCAAAGCGGACCACCTTGTCCTCCAGGCTCGGGCAATAACGCGGCCCGATCCCCTCGATGAGACCGGTAAACATGGGCGATCGATCCGTGGCGCTGCGGATCACCTCGTGAGTCTCAGCGTTGGTATGGGTAATGAAGCAATCGACCTGCTTCATGATGGGCGGATCGTGATAAAAGCTGAATCTGCGCGGCGGATCGTCGACGGGCTGACGCTCCAACCCCTCCCATTCGATGGTGCGGGCATCCAATCTCGGGCAGGTACCCGTCTTGAGTCGCCCCATCTCGAGGTTTAGATCGGCCAGGGTCGCCGACAGCCCGTAGGCCGCCTTGTCGCCCGCTCTTCCGGCCTCGAAATTGTCGAGGCCCACATGACACAGCCCACGCAAAAAAGTTCCCGTCGTCACCACCACCTTGTCGGTCTCGTACAACACGCCGAGTTCGGTGATCACCCCCGCGACCTTCCACCGCCCCTCTTCGCGCAGGATCTTTAGATCGTCTACGGCGCCCTGCTTGATATCCAGATTCTGCGTATTCATCAGCGTCCACTGCATATTCTTGCGATAGGCCCGCATATCGCACTGGGCGCGGCTCGAGCGCACGGCCGGCCCCTTGCTCTGATTGAGGCGCTTGTAGTGGATCGCCGAGGCGTCGGCCACAAGCCCCATCACACCGCCCAGGGCGTCCACTTCGCGGGCCAGATGCCCCTTGGCGACGCCGCCGATGGCCGGATTGCAGCTCATATGGCCGATGGTATCGATATTCATCGTCACCAAGAGGGTGTCGTGGCCGCGCCGAGCCAGGGCGTGGGCCGCCTCACATCCGGCGTGGCCACCACCGATGACGATGGCATCATAGGTTTTGGGGTGTTTCATCATCACAACTCTCTCGCAATTCTGGGACAACGCTCATCAACGGCGGATGGTAGCGATCTGAGTCCAAAAATCCAACGTCCTGAACCACAGGCAATCGCCTTCTGCCTTTCGACCCCTGCCTTCTGACCTCGGTCTCTGCGTGGACAGCGCCCGGCCAACCTCGTACCGTACCCCGTCGAAACGCCGAGCTCCGTTCCCACATTTCCTCGGACCTAGTAGATCGCGATGGACCTGCAACTCGACCTCCTCAACCCCCAACAGCGAAAGGCCGTGGAGCACGTCGGCGGGCCCCTTTTGATCCTCGCCGGCGCCGGCAGTGGAAAGACCCGCGTCGTCACCCACCGCATCGGCTATCTCATACAAAAAGGGGTCGCCCCCGGCGATATCCTGGCCGTCAGCTTCACCAACAAGGCCGCCGACGAGATGTGTGAACGCGTCGCCGCCCTGGTGGGCTCCGAGACGGCCTCTCGGGTCTATCTATCCACCTTTCACAGCCTGGGCGCCGACATTCTGCGCCACGATATCGATCACCTGGGGTTCAAGCGCCCCTTCACCATCCTCGATTTTTCCGATCAGAAGAGCATCGTCAAAGAGGCCATCGACGAATTGGAGCTCGACCCCGAGCAGGTGGACGCCGGAAATATCCTCAGCCTCATCAGCCGGGCGAAGATGGGATTTTGCGAACCCGCCGAACTCGAAGACCTTCGCTTCAACCCCATGCTCCCCTTTGCCCAGCGCGTCTTCCAGCGCTATCAGCGCGCCCTTCGTGGCCGCAACGCCGTCGACTTCGACGACCTCATCTGCCTGCCCGTAAGACTCTTCCAACAATCGGAGAAGGTCCGAAAGCGATGGGCGCAGCGTTTTCACTTCGTGATGGTCGACGAGTACCAGGACACAAACCAGACCCAGCTCTTATTTTTGGACGAATTGGTCAAGGACCACGAAAATATTTGTGTCGTCGGCGATGACGACCAGTCCATCTACGGATTTCGCGGCGCCGTGGCGGAGAATATCCTGCGCTTCGAGCACCGCTACGACGACACGAAGGTCATCAAATTGGAGCAAAATTATCGCTCCACCAGCAATATCCTGGACGCCGCCAACGCCCTGATCGCTCACAACCGAACCCGCAAGGAAAAGGAATTGTGGAGCGCCCAGGAAGGGGGAGAACCCATCCGATGGGTCGAATGCGCCGACGAAAGAGAGGAGGCGGAGTTCGCGGCCGCCGAAATCGAACGCATCAAGCTCAACCTGGGCCTCCAATATCACGACTTCGCCGTTCTCTACCGGGTCAACCCCCAGGCCCGGCCTTTCGAGGAGGCGATGCGGGCATTTCGCATTCCCTATACCATCGTCGGCGGCACGGAGTTCTTCGATCGCAAGGAGGTCAAGGATTTCGTCGCCTATCTCAAGGCCTGCCTCAACCCCAACGACGAGGTAAACCTGCGCCGAATCGTCAACGTCCCACCTCGTGGAATCGGCCCCACCCTGCTGGAACGAATCAGTGATTATGCCCGGCGCCGAGATCTGCCCTTCTTCAACGCCCTCTGTGAGATCTCGGAGGATCACTCTCGAATCGAGCGGCTCGGCCCCACGGCGGGGCGCAAGCTTAAGCATCTGGTAGACGTACTCGCCACCTTTCGAGCTCGTTTCGCGACAGCCAAGGAGCAGGGACAATCGCTCACCGAGGTCGGTCGCGCCTTTCTGAAAGAGATCGGCCTCATCGAGCATCTGCGCAACGTGGAGAATAATCCACGCCGTGCGCGCCAACGAATCGACAACGTGGAGGACGTTCTGGCGAGCATCGCCCGCTTCGAGCAGAGCGACGGCGGCACCCTTCGGGGCTACCTGGAGCGAATCACCCTCGATCGCTCCTACGGGGCCGAAGATGAAGAAGCCCAGCTCGGCGTTCGCCTGTTGACCCTGCACTCGTCGAAGGGCCTGGAATTTCCCGTAGTGTTCTTCGTGGGTATGGAGGAGGGATTCATGCCCCACGAGCGCAGCACGGGCACCGACCGAGGCGTGGCCGAGGAACGCCGCCTGGCCTACGTGGGCATTACCCGAGCAAAGCAGGTGCTGGTCATGACTTCTGCTGCCGAGCGTACCCGCTACGGCAAGACCTATGACTGTGCCCCGAGCCGGTTTCTCGACGAGATCCCCTCCGAGATGTTGCACGTCACCGCCGCCGGCGACAGCTCCTCTCTTGCCGAGAAGCGCGACGAGCAGAATATGAAATATCTGTCGGCCCTGCGGTCGACGATCTTCGACGGTGAGGAAGAAAGCGGCGGGGAGCAGCCTGCAGAGCCCGCGGTGACCGGGGACAAAGCTTCCTCAAAATCCAAGGAGGACGACTCAAGGCCCGTCAGAGAGGTCGATCGGAAGGGGTTTGCCAAGTTGCAGGCCGCGCTTTTCGATGAATCGCCGACCCAAAATGATGTCGACGAGCCGGAGGTTGAAGACGCCGAGCTCGATGAGGTTGCACGCGACAACCTCGCGAAGCTTCGCTCCATGCTCTTCGACGATTGAATGTCATGAAGCGCGGAATTCTCTTTCGTGAGTTTTAGGGTTGGCACCGGCCCCCCCTAACCCACAAAAAAAGCCCCGGGTTCCGAGACCCGGGGCTTTTCATTTTGCGCTGTGCTACGGACTCAACCGTCCATGCCCAGAATCATGAACAGGTACCAGAACAGCATTCCCACCGAGCTGAACAGGGCCACGGCGGCGCCCATATGCCGGTTGGGGGGATAGTGATGCAGGATATTCGAGGTCTGGTAGATGATCAGGGCCGAAGAAAAGCCCACCATCACCACGGCGAAGCCCAGCCCCAGGGTGAAGCCGAACAGCGCGCCGGCCACGATCGCTCCCAGGGCCAAAAAGGTCATCACGATGAGACCCGTGCGTAGAATCGAGAAGTCCTGTTTGGTGATGAAGACGATGGACGTCAAAATACTGAACGTCGCAAGCGTCAGTAGAAGCGCGTGAAAGAGCACGCTTCCGTCCACGCCGTACCCCTCGACCATCACGCCGGAGACCACGAAGAGATAGCTGAAGATGATCGCGTAGGCGCCGACGACGACGGACAACCCGATGAATTGCAATGCTTTGGAGTCGACGCGATGGGCCATGATATCGCCCATCCAGCTAAATCCGATGAACAGCGCCAGCACGAGCAACCAGCTCGTATTGGCCATAAACAGGATCACAGGCTCGAAAAACGGCGAATGCCAGAACATCACCATCATGGTCACACACATGAAGACTGCGCCCAGAAGCCATGAATAGGTGCGACGCAAAAACCCAAGGCGTGCCTCCAGATCCACGCTGGCCGCCGCCACTTCCCCGGGGCGCACCGCGCTTCGCTTTGACCGACGCTGTTGCCGTCTCTGGGGCTGGGGCTGGGGCTGGGGCTGTTGCCAGTCCCCGCCCTGTCCCGTGGGCTCCCACTGAGGGTGTCCATTCTGTCCGTGATTGTGATTCATCGTCATTTCTCCTCGGAGTGAGTTTCGCGCGCCATTGTCCTACAGGGTGCGAATGCCACGTGGTATCGGGGGGTTGAACATCGATGCCACGGGCGATTATTTCTCAGGATCTCAACCGGAGACCAAGATAGTCACGATCGGTGTCGAAATTCAAGGCGTTCCGTCATCAATTCTCATCGATTCCGAACGGCGTGGAATGACAGAAAGCCAAACTCCTGTTAGGCCCCTGAGCAGTCGAATCGCTGTTGACGACAGAATCACCTTCGGGCCAAACGAAGCCAGCCGCAGCTTATAAAGCATTGAGTGTAGACGAAACCGCCTGTGACTGGCGATGTTGACTTCCCACTTTTACCCATCGACTTCTGGCTTCTTTTCAGAGGTGTCATGAATCGACGACGATTTCTCCAAATTCTGGCCGCCGCGGGCGCCGCGAGCGCCGCGAGCGCCCTTCCCTCCGGAGCCTTCGCCTTCGACCGCCAGCACCGCATTACCATCGCCCGCCTCGACTACCCGGGCGGAAATAGCGATCCACGTCCAGGCGCACTTCGCCGCCTTCTGCAGGAAGTGGACAAGCGCACCAGTATCGAGGTCAACACCAATATTGCCACCGTCTCCGGGCGACGGGACGAAATCTTCGAATATCCCTTCTTATTTATGGCCGGCGACGGCCGCTTCGAGCCCTTCGACGACGACGTCATCCGCGATCTGCGCACCTATTTATTGGCCGGCGGCTTTCTATTCATCGACTCCGCCGACGGGGTGCGCGAAGGCCCGTTTCTGGAGTCGGCCGAGCGCGAATTGGCGCGCATCTTTCCAGACCGCGATCTGGTCACTCTTCCCAGAGATCACACCGTTCACGAGACCTTCTACCTCATCGATCGTCCCCTGGGACGCGTCGACGTGGCGGGCAACCTGCGGGGAATTGCCGAGGACGATCGCATGGCCGTTTTGGTCAACTCCAATGACCTGCTCGGGGCGCTGGCCCGTGATACCTTCGGAAACTGGGAATTCGACGTCATCCCCGGCGGCGACCGCCAGCGCGAGATGGCGTTTCGCCTGGCAATAAACGTCGTCATGTACGCCCTGACGGTCAACTACAAAGCCGACCAGGTGCATATCCCGTTTATCCTGGAGCGCCGGCGCTGGCGCGTCGACTGAGCACCACCACTTTACTCAGGAACCACCACTCATGTTCGCATTCGGCGATTACGACACCACCGACCTGTTATGGCTCGGCGACTGGAGCACCTCCTGGATCGCTCTTCTTGTCCTCATCGGCCTCGCCGTGCTCGCCTACAGCGCCTTCGATCTGCGAAATGTGGCGCGCTATCGACGCTGGACGCTCATCGGGTTGCGGGGCCTTGTGTACGGGCTGGCCGTCGTCCTGCTCCTGGAACCCGCCATCGACATGCGCGACACCTCCAAGATCCCCAATCACGTCGCCGTCGTCGTCGACCAGAGCATGACCATGGACCTGAAGGTCGACGGCGACGGCACGACGCGCATGGACCGCGCCCGCCAGGCCATCACCCAGTTGCGCTCTCTTCAGGAGGACGCCGGAGAGGATCATCACTTCGACTTCTTCACCTATGGCGAGGAGCTGGCACCGGCTTCGCCGGCCTCGTTCGCCGAACTCGAACCCAGGGCGACAGCCGCAGATCTGACGGGGGCACTGGAGCAGGTGCAAGAGCATTACGAGGGAAAGGATCTGGGCGGCGTCATCCTCATCTCCGACGGCATTGACACCGGGTCCATTGGGCTGCGCAAGGCCCGCGGCGAAGAGATGGACGAATTCAGCCGCCAATTTCTGGAGTCCCTCAACGCCCCCGTCCACACCCTGGCCGCCGCCGGGGAAGAGGGACTTCGCGATCTGGCCATCAGCCGCGTTCTGCACGACGACTTCGCCTTCGTCCACAACTCCATCACCGTCGACGTGGAGTTGCAGGCCATCGGCATGGAGGCCACCTCCGTCCCCGTCACACTACGGCGGGACGGCCGGGTCCTTCAGACGCGAAATATCCACGTCCATCCCGACGAAACCTCCTACGAAGTGACCTTTGAATTCGTGCCCGAACAGATCGGCAAGGAGGTCTATACCGTCCAGGTCCCCAAATACGAGGGCGAAGCTCTCTACGAGAACAACGAGCACCACTTCGTATTGCCCGTCATTCGCGACCGCATCCGAGTCCTCCAGGTGGTGGGCCGCCCGAGCTGGGATCAGCGCTTTTTGCGCCGCCTGCTGAAGCGAAATCCCAACGTGGAGCTCATCAGCTTCTTCATCCTTCGCACCGATCAAAATCCCCAGATCGTCCCCCAGAGTGAGATGAGCCTCATCCCCTTCCCCACGGACAAGCTCTTTGACACCGAGTTGGGAAGCTTCGACCTGGTGGTCTTTCAGAACTTCAACTTCCGTCCCTATCGCATGGGACATTACCTGCGAAATATCGACGACTTCGTCCGTGAGGGTGGAGCCTTCGCCATGGTCGGAGGCGACCTCTCCTTTGCCAGCGGTGAATACGCGCGCACGCCCATCGAGGATCTTCTCCCCGTACAGCTTCCCTCCTCCCGTGCGCGTTCAGAGATCATGGACTCCGAGGACTTTCGCCCCCAACTGACGGACGCCGGCGATCGCCATCCCATCACCCAATTGGCCTTCGATCCGCAGCGCAATCGCGAGATCTGGGAAGAACTCCCGCCCCTTCGAGGCACGAATGTCGTCGCCGGGGCAGCCGAGGAAGCCACGGTCCTGGCCGAACACCCCACGATTCGGGGAAATCGCGGTGAACCAATGCCCGTCATCGCCGTCGCCGAGCGCGGCGAAGGGCGGGTGATGGCCGTGACCAGCGACTCCACCTGGCGCTGGGGTTTCGAACACGTCGGAGAAGGGGGAACGCCGCGGGAGTATCAGAACTTCTGGAACAGCGCCATTCGCTGGCTCATCCAGGATCCTGAGCTCAAGCTCGTTCGCCTGGACACCAAATACGATATCATCGCACCCGACGCACCACTGGACGCCACGGTCAGCGTCTACACCCCGGACTACAGCCCGGCCGTGGGCGCCGAAGGTGAGTTGAGGATCGAGCATACACCGCTGGACGCCGTCGCCGGCGGAACCGAACGTGGCGCAGCCCACTACGACACCGTCGAATTTTCCACCGATCACTCCGGCCAGTGGGACCTGGATCGTCGCTTCTCGGAGCCCGGCATCTACGAATTCGAAGTAGAAGTGGAATCCAGGGCCGGAACCCTGACGGACGACAATCTGGTGCTCGTCGCTCCCGACGTCTCTCAATACCGCGACATCGTACCCCGAAACCGTCTGCTCGAGATCATCGCCGAAGTCACGGACGG
Source organism: Myxococcales bacterium (assembly GCA_007131755.1). Classification (GTDB taxonomy): domain Bacteria; phylum Myxococcota_A; class Bradymonadia; order Bradymonadales; family Bradymonadaceae; genus SLJM01. The sequence goes on from SLPW01000042.1 coordinate 20,648, forward strand.
CCATCATGCGCTGCTCCCCGACTTCGACGCCGACGACCTTCAATTCAAGCCCCCCCGCCACGTGGAGATTCACAACCGCCAGATCGTGCAGTTATGGGATAATATCTTCTTATTCCTGGTGATCCTGACGCTGCTTGGTGTGGAGTGGTCCCTGCGTCGCCGCTGGGGACGTCTCTAGATCTCCAACGCCACAGGCACAGACCGCCGGCCCGCAAAAACTTGTCCTGCCTCATCCCCGGTGTTACCCTCGCACAAAGAATGCTCTACTTAGCTGGATAGCTCTGGCATATCCATCGCGAGGTCATCATGAAGTCGCCGACGAAATTGCTAATCACCTTCGGCGTGGTGGGCACCCTTACCCTCAGCGCCTTTGACGCCGAAGCCCAACGAGTTCGAACATTTGGCGACGACGGTGATGGCGGGCAATCCTCACAGGTCGTCGTCCCCGGCGCACCGGCTCCCGAGCAAGAACCACAGGAGCCGCAGATCATCCAACAAGAGCCGGCGCCCGAGGAATCAGACGAAGGCGACGCCCCGCCGACCTCCCACAGCATTCGCATGCACAGCCCCACCTCTCAGGGTGCTCAAAGTGCGGCGCCGGAACTATTGTCCGCCGAACACACCGAGTTGTATCGCGGTATCATCCCCGGAAAACGAAATGAGGTCGAACACCTCTCCGAGATAAAAAAACGCGGCAGCGCCGATCGCTCTCCCAATCCCATCACCTGGGTGGGCTTTCAGCCCGAGGACGACCGAACCCGGGTCTTCTTCCAGGCGCCTCGTCCCGTGCAATACCAGGTCCAGGGTGCTCCTCGTGATGGAGAATTGGTCGTCATCTTCGAGAACGCAGAGATTCCGAAGGCCAATTTCAGCCGCTTCATCGACACCAGCTTCTTTAACCGCGCCGTCACTCGCATCGAGACAACGGAGACCCGCGACGGAAACGTCAAGGTCACACTGAAGATGAGGCGCAATCTGGAACCGGAGATCTCCACCGATGGTGAGTATCTCTTCTTCGATTTTCCGCATCGCGCTGGCGATTCCGGTGACGACGCATGACCCGTCGCCGGCTGCCCCGGTGGCCCACATCCTCCTTCGTAGCCACTAATGACCCCCCTGCGGATCCTCACCTTCTCTACTATCATCACCGTACTAGCGGTGACAGCGCCGGAAGTTGAGGCCGGCTCCCTCCACCTTCCCCAGCCCGACATCCTGGGCGACGCTGCGTCGAGCCTGGCCGAACCCCTGGGCCACCAAAAATGGACCTGCTCTCCTGCCACAACGTCGCGTTGTGACTGTCTGGAGTTCTCCCGTGGCTCGTGGCAGACCTTTCTCTTCGGTGTGGATGACGAATCGCGACCATTACAAGTGGAATACGTCGTCTTTACCGACGGCGAGTCCCGACTGGAAGCCCGAGACGTCACGATCGGCCAGGACGACCACACGACGGTCATCGCTGTGGGTGAGGGTTCCTGGCGAGGACCGAAAGAAACGAATAGGACCCTATCCTTTCAATCGGCAGAGCTTCGAGCCAAAGAGCGAGAGATTCTCAGTGCGTCGCTGCGTGAGCTGAGCTGGACCGAGGGGCCGACGCCAACTGTCACCCCGCGCTCCTGTGACGACGATGCTCCCGGGAGTCCACAGGAAGAGCTCAGCTCGGATCGGCTAACCGATGTCGATCTTGCCCATGCCGACGCAGTAGATCTGGTCGACGGCAACTGGCAAATCTCCAATCTTCGCATCGCCGGCACCGCCTCTCCTCGCATGCCTTCGACCTTCGTCGCCGGCCAGTCGCTGAGCGGATTTCTTCCCCCCACAATTGCGATCCACGACGACGGCGCCCGATTGTCGACGACTTACCACATCGCCGCCGGCGATCTGAGCCTCCGAGCTCACGCCGACACCGCAAAGGTCGCCGGCGTCGGCATCGGACGTTGGTCCACCTCCGCAATCTGTGACCGGTGCCGACCACAGCCGATTTTCCTCGACGTCTACGCCGGCACCGACGGCTTCGAGACGGCGCAACTGACCGGCGACTTCACCGCCGGCGACCCGGGCCATCACCTCTCCGTCTCCGTCGATGGTCTCTCTGCGGGCTCCTCTACATACGATCCCGGTCCGGCAGAGCGCCTTGCTCGCGGAGCTTTTTTCCGCCCCTGGTCGATGCACCGTGCCGGTGCGTCCTTCGACGGCTCGCATTACAACCTCAGCATCGGCACCGCACTGGCGCATGATAGCCATAGTGCCTTCGACCTGGCCGACCGCCCCGCTCACGCCACCCATCTGTGGATCGACTACGGCACGCGCCTGGCTGTCAGCGACGGCGCTCGCGCCGACGTTCGTCTCCAGCATGCCGAATTCGACCCGAGCACCGACGACTCGGGGCGCCTTACCCGCCTGGCGCTCACTCTCGATCGCCCCCTAGGATCACCGAACCGGGCCTATCTTCGCCCGCTACTTCGTGGGGATATGCTCACTGAGGTAGCCAGCGCTCCGGAGGGCGTCGACGCCGGAAGTCGTGGCCAATTCGACGTACTCATCGACGGAGGACTCGCTTTTCGCGGCGAATTGGCATCGCTCGATCACCTCGTAGTACCGCGAGCCTTCGTCGGTCGACGACTCTTCGCCGAGGACGCACTTCCTGGCCGCCTCCACGCCACACAACGTGCCCACGAGGCGCTACACCGCCGTGGCCCCTTCAATCTCGCCGGCCTGGCCCTGGATCAAAGGCTTCGATCCTCTTCGGGACGCCAACTTCGAATCCCCGTCAGTACAGCAGCCGCCGACGACGGGCGCGGCAGCGACTGGAGCGTCGACTCGCGAATGAGCATCGAATACGCCTCGTCCAGCGCCTCGCGGCCCGTAGTCCTGGGCCTGGACGCCCGATGCAGTGGTGCCTGCAGTGAATCGGGCCTCCAGAATCGTCTCCAACTCACCTGGTCCGACGCCGTAGACTCCACACATATTACCGGCGTCGGCCTCGGTCTCCACCCCGGAGCGCTTCCCCTGGACCAGGAGATTCGATCCGGAAGATCTCCCTGGTTTTTCTCGAAATCCACCTTTCCCCTCGGCGACACCGATCTCTTTCACGCCTCGTCCGTGCGCGCTCGCTGGTCGCAATGGAGCACAAAAATACGCATTCTCGCCGATCTCGAAGCCCCCTCCGATGCCGGATTGGAAATCATGATGGAGCGCTACTGGCCCCTTCTCGGGTGGGGGACTGCCCTGCATCTTGCGGCCCATGGCGACGATGGACGCTGGGCAGCCATGCTGGGGCTCAGAAATTCGCCCGCTTTTTGAGGCGTTTCAACCGAGGATGAGCGGGCGCAATTTTTTCGATCCTCTCGATCGCCCCCTGTGCGATCTGTGTGTCCCGGGTATTGATACCGAATCGAGCCAACAATACGAAGACCTCTGCATTGTCGGGCGCCATACTGGCCGAGCGTCTAAGATTTCGCCCCGTCTCATCCACCACCTCCGGATTGGTGGGGTCTTTCTTGAATTGAGTATAGGCCAGATTTGCGAGGATGATTCCCCGCGACGGGTCGTAATCACAGGCGCGCTGGAAATAATCACAGGCCGAGTTGTAATCGCCTAACCGAAGGTAGGACAATCCGTCGCGAAAATAGATATCACCCATGGCCGCAGCGTTGTCGTCGACCTCCGGAAGGTCCGGATCTGTGCTGAATGATGGCATTGGCGATGAAGAATTGCGGTCGTATCTCGACTGAATCTGCACCATGGCACGACCGATTGCCCGCCGCACGTCCAGGGCCTTGCGGGTCAAATCCATATTTCCCAGACGCTGAAAGTTTTCGGCGCGATAAAATCGCTCGTAGCGCTCGTAGCGGTCGCGCACCTCTTCGGGACCGACCGCGGAGTCGAGGTTGAGCACTACATAGGGATCGCTTGTCTCCTGAATCCGCTCGTAGTCCTCTTCGACGATGGCTTGGATTCGCTCGATGCGCTCCTGTGTTTCGACCTTGGACATGGGAATACTGCTTTTCATTTTAGCGGATTTATGGTTCAGACCGACGGAGTCGTGCTGTGCATCAGTGTACGGCACGAACGGCTTGTCGAACAACCTGATTTGTCCCCTGACCGACGGGGTGGGATTGCGATGACGAAAACCGAGATATACAGCGACATCTGGACCATCGCCCCAACTGAGGCCGATCCAAGCACGGTGGACGCCTACGACTATGCTCTCGACGAACGTAGGATCGCCGCCGAGCCGGCCGATCGACGCGACGGCTCGCGACTCCTCGTCTATGGCGGCGACGAAGAGAGCATTTACCATCGCCGCTTCGATGACCTCGTCGACGCTCTCGAGACCGGAGACCTCCTCGTCTTCAACGACACCCGTGTCATCCCTGCCCGCCTGGAGGCCTACAAAGAAACGGGAGGACGAGTGGAATGTCTCGTCCTCTCCATGGCGGACTCCGAAACCCCCGAGGACTGGAATCAGGACGCCGAAGGGACGCTGCGCCTTGAGTGTATGACCCGTTCCTCCCGTCCGGTGCGCGCGGGAATGGTGTTGGAAAATCCGGAAGCTGCGGACTTTCCCTCCATGAAAGTGGAGTCTGCCGACTCCGGCCGCGCCGTCATTCGCGTCGACTGGAGCGCGACCCCCCTTCAATTTCTGGAACGTTTCGGCCTGATCCCCCTTCCTCCGTATATCGTCCGGCGTCGTGCTGAACAGGGCCAACCCGAGGTGGCTCCCCGCGACCTGGAGCGATATCAGACCGTCTACGCCTCGACCCCTGGCGCTGTCGCCGCTCCCACGGCGGGACTTCACTTTACGGATCGACTTCTCGAACAATTGGACGCCCAGGGGGTCCACCGGGCCACGATTACACTTACCGTGGGCCCCGGGACCTTCCAGCCGGTGCGCTCCCGCCGGCTGGCCGAGCACGAAATGCATGGCGAGGACTACTTCGTACCCGAAGAGCTTGCAGATGCCATCGCCGCTTGCCGCGCTCGCAACGGCCGAGTCATCGCCGTCGGCACCACATCGGCGCGGGCCCTGGAGGCCGAAGGCCGGCGCTCCCACCCGTTTCAACCCGGACGCCGCAGGACCAACATCTTTCTTCGCCCCGGTGTCCCTTTTGAAGTCTGCGACGGATTGATCACCAACTTCCATCTCCCCCGCTCCACTCTCCTCGCCCTGGTGGCCGCCTTCGTCGGCTACGACACCATGCGCGATATCTACTCGCAGGCCGTCCACAGGGACTACCGATTCTATAGCTATGGCGACGCAAGCCTCCTGCTTCGCCGATAATGAACCAAGCTTTACGGACTTCTCCCCCGGATTGATATGAAGACTTCAGACCTCGTCAAATGTGAGACCTTCGGCTTTGAAGAGACCGCTCGTGACGGCACGGCCCGCGCAGGCGTCGTCACCACCACTCACGGCAGGATCGAAACCCCCATTTTCATGCCCGTCGGCACCCTCGGCACCGTAAAGGCCATGCGTCCCGACCAGCTTCGCGACGAGGTGGAGGCCCAGATCATCCTGGGAAATACCTACCATCTCTATCTTCGCCCCGGACTCGAAGTCGTCGAACTCCACGGTGGCCTCCACGAGATGATGAACTGGGATCGCCCCATCCTCACCGACTCCGGTGGCTACCAGGTGTTCAGCCTCGAACAACTTCGCACCATCGAGGAAGACGGCGTCGAATTTCGCGACCATCTCTCCGGCGAACGCCACTTCTTCACCCCCGAAAAGGTCATCCAGATCCAGGAGGTCCTGGGAAGCGATATCATGATGGCCTTCGACGAGTGTCCGCCCGCCGACGCCTCCGAGGCATATATGCGCGAGAGCATGGCCCGCACCACTCGCTGGGAGAAGCGCTGTCTCGAGGCGCGGACCCGCTCCGACTGCGCGCTCTTCGGAATCCTCCAGGGAGGAACATCCGAAATCCTTCGCCGCGAGCACGTGGAGGAGCTCTGCGATCTTCCCTTCGATGGCTTCGCCATCGGAGGATTGAGCGTCGGCGAACCCTCGCCGGCGATGTACGAAACCGTGGCCTTCACCACCCCTATGATGCCCGCCGACAAGCCGCGCTACTTGATGGGCGTCGGAAAACCGGAGGACCTGGTGGAGTGCATCGCCGGCGGCGTCGATATGTTCGACTGCGTCATCCCTACCCGAAACGCACGAAACGGACACTGTTTTACCAGCCGCGGCACCATCAAGATTCGAAACGCCCCCTACGCCCTGGACACCGATCCCCTCGATCCGGACTGCGACTGTTATACTTGCAACAACTTCACCCGCGCCTATCTGCGCCACCTCTACAAGAGCCGCGAGATTCTGGCCTCCCATCTATGTTCACTGCACAATCTGCGTTATTTTTTGAACCTCGTCCGGCAGGCCCGCCGGGCCATCGTGGATGGAAATTTCGCAGAGTTTCGACGACAGTTCTACGAACAGCGTCATCAGGACGTGCCTCTTCATTAACCATCCACATATCCTGAAAGCACCTTCTGCCCGACTTGACCTCGCCAGATGGCGCTGATAAGTCACACCGTCGTTTCTGGCGGTTCGGCACGAGATTCACACCTCGCCCGACGGTGACGGTGGTGAATCTGGAAAAATTGAAGAAATAAAACGCCGACCTATATCTTTGTTTCCCTCCAGGCTGCGGACTGATACGCCCGATGAAGCCTGGATCTCAAACCCTGCACGACCCGATCTCGGAGAACACCGTTTCATGGAGTCCCTACCCCTCATTCTCGCCCAACAAGACGCCGGTGGGGGCATTATGTCCACCATCATCATGTTCGGTGTCATCTTTTTGATCTTCTGGTTTCTCCTCATTCGTCCGCAGAAAAAGGAAATGGAGCGTCATCGGGAACTGTTGGCAGGTCTGAAGGTGGGCGACGAGGTGGTTACGGCCGGTGGTCTCTTCGGCACCGTCAAGTCCGTGGACGGGCCAGTCATTCAGCTCGACATCGGGCGGGGAACGAAGATCAAGATCGCCCGCGAGAAGATTCAGAAGAAACAGGAAGACTTCCACGACGAAACTGACGATAAAAAGAGCGACGACGACAAGGACTGAAGCGACTTTGTAGCCCCTTTGCGCCTTTACCGCTCGTCGGTGTTGGCGCTGCACGGGGAGTCTGCTACGTTGCAGCGCCGCTCGACGGCCCGGAGGAAATACTCCGTCGCCGTTTGACACGATTCAATGATGAAAGTCACCGCCCCCCGCGGGTGGATTGACGACGAGCCCGAACGGAGCGTCCGTTTTATGAAGCATTTACTGTACCGATGGGGAATCGTATTCGTTGTCCTCTTGGCCTGCGTATACATCCTTACCCCCACAGCCATCGACTGGTCGTCGGGACAACTCGACGGAGAACCGGGAACGACGGAGGGTATCGCCTCCCATTTCCTGGATATCTCGGAGGAAGAGCAACGGATTCGTGGAGCTCTTAGAGCTCTCGGCGATCATGAGCGGATCGCTCGTGACGACAACCGTCTCGATCGCCTCCACGCCGAGTTCTCGATTCCGAAGACCGAGGAGGAGATTCGCGACATGCTCCTGACGGTGGCCGACATCGAGGA
>SLPW01000116.1 GCA_007131755.1 Myxococcales bacterium
CCATCCGCTTTCCCTTCTTGCTGACGGAGTAGGCGAGAAACATCACCGCTGTCAGCTTCGCCAGCTCTGCGGGCTGAAACCGAAGAAGTCCCAGATTAAGCCACCGCGTCGCCCCATGTTCCGTGATCCCAACCCCCGGGACCAACACCAATGCCAGCAGGAGCACCGTTCCTCCCAGGATCGGATATATCAGCCGGCGGTACCATCGATAATCGAGCTGGAGCGCCACCAGCATCGCCATCACTCCGATGCCGATATTCTGCAACTGGCGAGTCAAGAGAATATGGTGTTCTCCCATACGCTGCGCCGCCATCACGGAGCTGGCCGAATACAGCATCACCACGCCGAGAGAGACCAGGATGAATACGGCCACCATCAAGCCCAGGTCCCAATTGGGACCCTCTTGCTGATCGATTCCCCCATCGCTCCACTTTGATCGCTGCGTCAGATTCGATAAGACATCGCTACTCATTTGGCCCTCCATGGCCTTCTACTGCTGCGTCCCGTCCATGGGACGTGGCGACCTCTCGGGCCGCCGCGGCGAGACTCTCGCCGTCACCTCAACTTCAAACTCGCCAACGCCACCAGACTCAGCATGATGGCTATGATCCAGAATCGGACGATGATCTTCGGCTCCGGCCACCCCTTCATCTCGAAGTGATGGTGAATGGGCGCCATCTTAAACACCCTCTTGCCCGTGAGCTTATAACTGACCGTCTGGGTAATGACGCTCAGCGCTTCCACCAGGAAGATTCCGAAGATGATGGCCGACAATAATTCGTGCTTCGTCACCACCGCCAGCGTTCCCAACGCTCCGCCCAGTGACAGGCTCCCCACGTCACCCATGAACACCTGGGCCGGAAAGGAGTTGTACCACAAAAACCCGGCTCCCGCTCCCACGATAGCCGCGCAGAATATCGCCAACTCCTGAACGCCCTCCACGTTGGGAATCATCAGATACTCGGCCACATCAAAGCGATGAACTACGTGTACTCCCCCTTCGACGACCTCGTGATAATGGAGCACCGTTCCCGTGCTCCAGGCCAGGATCAAAAATGTGCCCGCTGCCACGATGACGGGCCCAATCGCCAGCCCGTCGAGCCCATCCGTCAGGTTGACGGCGTTCGCCGTTCCCACGATCACCGTCATGGCAAAGGGGACGTATACCCACAGCGGAAGGGTCAGGCTGAATCGATCGGTGGCCACGAAGGGAAGATATAGCTCCGTGGAGTAGGCAAAGGCGTCGCTGTGAAACATGACCATCATCAGTGAGAAGACGATTCCGAACTCAATGGCCAGCCGCATCCGACCGCTCAAGCCGTCGCTCGACTTCTCGCGAAGCTTCAAGAAATCGTCGACAAATCCCACCACGGCGAAACAGACCGTCACCCCCAGCACGACACCCACATAGGGGTTCTTCAGATCGGACCACAACAAGGTCGAGATCACCACGGCGAATAAGATCAACACCCCGCCCATCGTCGGCGTTCCCGCCTTGTCGAAGTGCGAGTCAGGTCCGTCCTCCCGTATGACCTGGCCAATCTGCTGAGACTGCAATTTTCGAATGAACCAGGGATATAACAAGAAGCTGATCGCCAGCGACGTCAACATCGCCGCCACGACCCGAAAGCTGACATAGCGAAAGACGTTGAACGGGGAGAACTCGTCTTTCAGCCAGAAGAAAAGTTCGAAAAGCATCGAGTCGTTCCTTCGAGCGCCCGCCGTCGTCGCCGGCTGCCCTCTCGTGGCCTCTTCTCACAAACAGGCCACGCAAATTCGGTTAAGATTGATCTTCGAGCCCGTCGACAATCCGCTCCAGGCGGTTGCCCCGACTCCCCTTGATGAACACCCTGGCTGCGTCGAATTTCAACAGCCATTCCACGACATCATCGATCCCTGAGGGACGTGCCACATCCCGGATTCGACTTCCCTCGACGGCCTCGGCCATCGCCTCGGCGTATTCGCCGAAAAAAGCCACGCCGTCGAGAATGTTCCGACCGGCGAGCCATCGCGCCAATCGTTGGTGTGCCTTTTTTGCCTCCTCACCCAGTTCGTGCATATCGCCGATGACCGCCACGGCAGGGCGAGATTGATCTTCTTCACACCACTGTTCGAAGGCCCGAAACGACGCTCTCATGCTCGACGGATTCGCGTTATACGCGTCGTCCATCACCTCCAGCGAACCCACACTGACCCAGCGCTGCCTTCCACCGGGAAGCTCCAGCTTCGCCAGCGCATCGTTGAGGGTAGGTTCGTCGTACTCCAGCACGCGGCTTCCCAGGGCCGCCATCGCCGCCGCCAGGTTCGTTGCGTTGTGTCGGCCCATAAGGGGTAACTCCAAGTTTCGTCTGCGCCCCTCTATCTCCAGGGTCACCTGCATTCCCGTCTTCAGGCCCTTCGAAAATGTCTGTGTCGACAAAATTCGCACCGTACTGCCCGACTCCGTACCGAAGGTGACGACATTACCTGGAAATTCCAGAGGAATCAGCGCCTCCACTTCCGTCCAGGGCACCACCGCCGTGGTAGAACGGCTGCTGTATTCGAAGATCTCGCTCTTCGCCTTTCGGACTCCCGCCATGGATCCGAACCCCTCCAGATGAGCCCGCCCGATGGAGGTGATGATCCGCTCGTCGGCGGGAACCAGTTTTACCAACTCCAGGATCTCCCCGCGGTGGTTGGCGCCCATCTCCACCACCAGGTGGTCGCAATCGGCGGGCATGGCACACAACGTCAGCGGAACACCGATATGATTGTTCAGATTTCCCGGTGTGGCCCAGACTTCGCCATCGATCGACCACAAGGTGCTGAGCAACTCCTTGGTCGTCGTCTTGCCATTGGAGCCCGTAATGGCCACCGAATGAACGCCCTGCTCACGTGCCTGCCGATATAATCCCCTTCCCAGTCGACCCAGGGCCTCGATGCAATCATCGACGACCACCGTCGCCACCGATTCCACCTCCACGGCGCTTCGATCGTCGACCACCACCGCACAGGCCCCGGCGGCCACCGCCTGGTCGACGAATTCGTGGCCGTCGAACCGATCTCCGCGAAGCGCGAAAAAGAGCTCGCCCTCCTGCAATTTGCGCGTATCCGTGCTCACCCCCTTCGGGGGTTCGCCACCGAGGGTCGGACCGAGAAGCCGGCCCTCCATCTCCCGAACGATCCGGCCCAGCGACCAATTTTGTATCCTCAACTTCCCCACTACCCCACTCCTCGTCGACGCAGTGCTCGCGACGCCACAAGACGATCGTCGAACTTCTTCAACTGACCGGCACGCTCTTGAGTTGTCTCGTGGCCTTTACCTGCCACCAATATCACATCTTCTGGCCGTGCACGCAAAATAGCGTCGACAATTGCCTGCTCGCGATCGACCTGCCGCCACCACTTTTTGTCCATCGACGGCCCTGATGGCCCCAACTCCTCTTCGATTCCCTCCACTACGGAGTCCACGATCGCTTCCGGGTCTTCACTTCGAGGGTTGTCGGAGGTGACCACGATCCGATCTGCCCATCTGGCCGCCACGGCTCCCATGGGCCCCCGTTTGCTCCGGTCTCGATCTCCCCCACAGCCAAATACCACCCACAGCCTCCCCTTCGCCACCCCGCGCAGCGTCTTCAACACCTTTTCCAGAGCATCGGGACTATGCGCATAGTCCACGAACACCGCCGGTTGGGTATCTATATCACCGACGCGCTCCATTCTCCCCGGGACACCTTCGGCCTGCGCCAATCCACGACGTACGTCCTCCACGGATACTCCCAGGCGCCGCGCACACACTGCGGCGCTCAGCATATTCTCAGCGTTGAACTCTCCGGGCATTGAGACGCCCAACTCGTATCGCCTCCCGTCGGGCTCCTCCACTTGCACAGCCACACCGGCCAACTCCAGTCTCAGATCGGTGCCCCGAAAATGATCGACCTCGTCGATCGCCTTCGCTTCTTTCCACCCGTGAGAGACGACCTCCAGATGAGGGTTTCCGGTCAAGGCTGACAGCAGTTTCCGCCCTTCCCTATGTCCGGCGTTGACCACCGCCACAGGCGACGACTCCTTCCCATTTGCCGAAGCAGGAAGATATTCTTCAAACAGGCGCCATTTCGCCCGCCGATATGCCTCCACAGATCCATGAAATTCGACGTGATCGTGACTCAGGTTCGTAAATATGCCCGCGTCGAATTCCACTCCCTTCACTCGCCCCTGTTCCAGCCCGTGACTCGAGACCTCCAGAATCGCCACATCCACCCCGTCGTCGACCATGGTTCGCAGAGTGCGCTGCAACACCAGGCCGTCGGGAGTCGTATTCGGAGCCTTCACTCTTCGATCCGCCCATCGATATTCGATGGTGCCGATGATTCCGGGATTCCACCCCGCTGCAACGCAGATTGAGCGCAACAGATAGGTCGTCGAAGTCTTGCCGTTCGTCCCCGTGATTCCAATGACTTTCATCTGTCGCGTGGGATTGTCATAGAAGCTTCGACCCAACAATCCCAACACGCTCCACGCATTCGCAGTCTCCAGCACAGCCACTTCCGACGGCGCCTGCCTCCCTTTGTCGACAAGCACAGCCGATACACCGGCGTTGACCGCCGCATCCAGAAAGTCGTGACCGTCAAAATGATGGCCCGACAGGGCGACGAATAATCCTCCCTCTTTCACAGCTCGCGAATCACTACTGACAGCCTCGATCGGAGTTGCGGGATCGCCGCGCCTGAGTTCGATCTCGTCGATATCCGCGACGATGTCCGCAATCGTCTTCACTGTCCTATCACTCCTCGTCGACAGACGTGCCCGCAGGCCCCACCGGGGCCATCATCCAGGCGCTCTCCGGTGACAACGTCAATCTCAACTCGGCCACCTCGGCGAGTGGGGTACCGGGCTCCGGTTCCTGTTCCAACACTCGTCCCCATCCACTGATCCGGGGCACCAGTCCTACCATTCGAGCTTCGTCTACGGCCTGGCGCAGCGTCGCCATTCGGAAATCGGGAAGCTCTCCCTCCGCCACTGCCACGCGGTCGTCCAACGTCCACGGCGGCTGCGGGGGGATCGCAGGGATGCGCTCCGACGATGAATCCTCTGATGCTCTTCGCGTCGGAGGCTCCTCCTCCAAGACAAATCGCTCCTCTTCGGGAAGAGGCAATACCCCCTGACGCGCAAGGGCCTCCTCTGCGATCTCAGCAAAGGCCGGGCCCGCCACGGCGCCTCCATATCGCATCCCCTGGGGCTCATCGATGAATACCCCTATCGCCACCTCCGGTGCTTCCGCAGGGGCAAAGCCCACAAACCCCGACACCCAGTGCTCCGAGCTATACCGTCCTGTCTCAGGATCGACCTGCTGGGCCGTACCCGTCTTTGCCGCCACCGTAAAATGCTCCAGACCTCCCGCCGTGCCCGTCCCTGCCTCCAGGGTGGTCAGACTCATCGCCCATGCCATCTGCTCTGCCACCTCCGGCGAGATCACCCGCCGAATCATCGTCGTCTCATTGGCCCACACGAGATTTCCATCTCGATCTCGCACCTCGTCCACCAACTTCGGCTTCATCAAAAGCCCACCGTTGGCAAGTGCCGACACCCCCATCATCACCTGCAGCGGGGTCGCCGAAATTCCCTGTCCAAAGGAGATATTGGCGAAAGATATTTCCGCCCACCGATCCGGAGGCCACACCATTCCCAACTGCTCCCCGCGCATCCCCAGACCGGTGGGAGAGCCGAATCCGAAAGCACGGATATAGTCGTAAAAACGCTCTCTTCCAATTTCCAGGGCCACTTTGTAGGAGCCTACATTACTCGATTTCTGGATGATCTGAGCCACCGTCATTTCCTCGCGCCGTGTCACGTCGCGAATGGAATGAGCCCCGATGCGCATCGTTCCGTCGCCCAGATCATAGACTCTGTCCAACTCCACCTCTTGTTCCTGCAAGGCCGCCGCCACCACGAAGGGCTTGAACACCGAGCCCGGCTCAAAGGTGTCCGTAATCGCTCGCAGGCGCCAGTCGGAACTGGTGTGATCGGAGATTCGATTCGGATCGAAAGAAGGTTGATGAGCAATGGCCAGGAGATCTCCTGTCGCCACCTCGATCACCAGCGCCGTTCCTCCGGCGGCGTCATGCTTTTCGACCTGCTTTTGCAGCGCACCTTCGGCGGCGCGCTGGATCTTTTCATCCAGCGTCAGATGGACACTATTGCCCTCAAATTCGCCGAAACGGGGCATCTCCGACAACAACATCGGCTGTCCCGTCGCATCTCGACTCACGCTCAGTGCGTAGGTATCTCCCGCCAATTGGTCATCGAATTCTCGCTCCAATCCCTCCAGCCCTTCTCCATCGATCCCCACAAACCCCAGCGCCTGGCCCGCCAACTCCCGCATCGGGTAGTAGCGCTGATACTCCATGGTCGTCTTCAACCCCGGCACCCCCAGCTCTTCCACGGCCCTCGCCATCTCCGGATGGGCCTGCCGCTTTAGCCAGACGAACGGTGAGTCCCTCTCCAAGCGCTGGGCCACCCACTCCTCGTCGGTTTCCAAAATCTCCGCCAGGCGCTTCGCCAATTGCTCGGAATCGCCCAACATTCGTGGACGCACATAGATGCTGGGCACCTCCACGGAGACCGCCAACTCCGCCCCGTTTCGATCGCGGATATCTCCACGCCGTGCCTCCCGAGTCACCTCTCGATCACGTTGCACGGCCGTGCGCTCCTCCAACGCCTCGGCCTCCACCGTTTGCAGGTAATAAACCCGTCCCACCACGGCCAGAAATCCCCCCACCAATAATACGGCGACCAGTCCGATTCGGATCTTTAACCAGAATTGTGCTCTTTCCTCCCCGACATGCTGCATGGGCGACTCCTCTTTTACTCCGGTGTCGCCACCGTCAACGGGGATGTACTCGAATCAGCTAACTCTTCTAGTTGCGCATGCTCTTCACGGTGCGCGAGCTGCTCTTCGAGATTCACCGTGATGAACTGATCGGGGTGCGCCTCCTGGAGTCCGAATTCATACCGCGCCACCTGCGAGACCCGCTCGCTGTGGCCTTGCAGGCGCGCCTCCACCACCAACTTCTTATTCTCCTCCAGCAACGCCCGATGTTCCGTCGTCACCGCGGCGAGTTGATACCCCAACTCCGTGATGCGGTACTGATTCCAGACGTGAAAAAGAAGCAACGCCGTGGGAATCGCCAACAGAATCATCACCTTGGCTACGATCGCGGTGTTGCTCAAGCACTGGCTAATCCACTTCTTCATGGCTCTACTTCTACGGCTCGAGAAATATCATCACTGACGAAATTACCTTATCGCCGAGACACCTTCGCCTCGTCGCGTTCCACTACACGAAATGCTCTCAACCTGGCGCTTCGCGCCCGCCGATTGGTCTCACACTCGGCCTGCGACGGCCGCACCGGGCGCCTGGTGAGCACCTCGCCATAGGGCATCTGTCCACAGCCGCAGCGTGGAAGATCCGGTGGACACACACAGGGATCTGCCAGACGGCGAAACCCGTGCTTTACGATCCGATCCTCCAGAGAGTGAAAGCTGATGAAGACGGCTCTTCCTCCGGCCTTTACCACTTCCGGGATCATCTCCACTGCCGACTCCAGGTGCTCCAATTCACGGTTGACCGCAATTCGCAGGGCCTGAAATACCAGAGTTGCCGGATGAATGGTGGGCCCTTTCGATCTTCGCTGTCTGCTGCGGCTCTCCACTAGACGGGCCAGATCACGCGTCGTCTCGAGATCGCCGGCGCGCCGGGCCTCCACGATGGCATTTGCCAGCGACCAGCTTCGCTTTATCTCTCCATAATCTCGCAATATCCGAGCCAACTCCTCGACCTCCACCTCGTCGAGAAAATCGGCCACCCTCCTCGCATCCGGCCCCATCCTCATGTCCAGCGGACCTTCCTTCTGAAGGCTGAATCCTCGCCCCGCCTCATCCAACTGATGGGAACTGACCCCGGCGTCTACCAGCCACCCATCGACGCTCTCCCAGCCCAACTCCTCGAGCACTCGATTGGTTTCTCCGTAGTTGGCTTGTCGCACCACCAACCGATCCCCGTAGGCTTCCAGTCGCTTCTCCACCTGCCTCACCGCCTGTGGATCACGGTCGATGGCCAACACCCGACCATCTGGCGAGCTGGCTTCCAATATCGCCGCCGTGTGGCCTCCTCCTCCCGCCGTCCCGTCTACAAAATGCTTTCCCGGCTTGACGTCGAGCCACTCCAACACCTCCCCCAACATGACCGGTGTATGATATGATGAGGCGTAGCGTTCATCGCTCAACTGCGACCTCTCTCCGAGCTCGTTGGTGGTCGACGCCACGGCATCGCCCTATCCGGCATCTATGCCGTCCAGCTTCGCCGTCCTTATTACGTCGACCGGAAAGACGCCCGTCCCTGGGCCCACCGCCACCACCGGGGTGGGACGACGATGCGCTTCTTCCTTGAAGCATTCTTCCTGGTGACTCTTCCGTGAGTCCCGTCGCCCCTATTGCTGGCGACTTGCTCGTCCCTGAGCTCTAACCCACTCTGCTCATAATCCTAGCTCCGCCATTGCTTCCGACAGCTCCTGCGGATCTTCGAGCGCCTCGTCCACGGCTCCCTGCCAGTGTTGCTCAGACCACAACTCGACAGTCTCCAATTGCCCGACCCAGACACAATTTCGATCCAGCTCGGCGAAATCACGCATCGCCCGCGGCACCAGAAGTCGTCCGTGGCTATCTATCGAAACCTCTACCGCTCCCGCCACATACACCCTCTTCAGGCGCTGCACATGGGGATTGAACTGCGGCAATTCGCGGATCTTCTCCTCGAAATTCAGCCACTTGTCCATGGGATAGATCACCAGGCATTTTTCAAAGGTACGCGTCAGAATGATGCGGTCGGCGTGTTCGCCGGTGACGTCTAGCTCCGCCAGCACCTCGCGGAACCGCGCCGGGACACTGATCCGCCCCTTGCCGTCCATCGTGTGCTCATATTGACCGCGAAACATCTCATCATTCCTACATCCACGCCGACCACTGACCTTCCTTGGCCTCTCATTCTGACGATTCGAGCCGTCCTTGGCTCGACAAAGTAGCCATGCTCGCCACTTCGTACCACCTGATGGGAATCCATCCCACTCCGGCCACTATAAGGTGGCGATCCCACCCCGTCAAGAAACTATTTTCGGCGCATAAACACTGGACGATCTCCGATCCAACCCTTTAAGAAATCGCCCCTTTCACACCTCGCCGATTACCCGTCGATTTCGGGGAGTTAGATCGGTTTTCCACAACGGATGAACCGATGCATGGGATCAAGTGGGATGGATATCCGGGGATGAAGTGGGATGGATAGCCACTCCATCACTTCATCCACAGGGGTGGGATGAAGTGGATCGGTGGTGGTGGGATGAAGTGGATCAAAAAAAAGCCCGGACCGTCGCCGGTCCGGGC
>SLPW01000144.1 GCA_007131755.1 Myxococcales bacterium
CAAGGACATGGGCAGGGATTACTTCGGGCCCGGGCCGGGGACAGGGCCAGGGCCAGGGATCGAGCATTCCAAGTTGTGGGCAACGTTGAGGCCCCGGCCCTCGCCCCGGCCCGCCTTTCCCTTACCCGGGAACAGGCGACGCTTTATAAGGCCGTCGTCGAGGAAATGTTCGAGCGCATCGAGGACTCGGACAAGATCGAGCGCCGGGGACTGGTCCTGGCGATGATGACCCGACTGAAGCAGGTCTGTAACCATCCGGCACAGTTTCTCCAAGACGGCTCGACCATCGACGGCCGCTCCGGCAAACTCGACCGCCTCGAGAGCCTGGCAGAGGAGATCGTCGACGCTGGTGACAAGGCACTTATCTTTACGCAGTACACCGAGATGGGGAAATTGATCCGCAAGCAGCTCCAACAAAAGTTGGGTCGACGCGTGCTCTATCTGCATGGAGGTACGTCTCAGAAGAAGCGCGACGAAATGGTCGAGCGCTTCCAATCACCGGAGGGTCCCCCGTTCTTCTTACTCTCCCTTCACGCCGGCGGCACCGGGCTTACGCTGACGGCGGCCAGCCACGTCATCCACTACGATCGCTGGTGGAATCCGGCCGTCGAGGATCAAGCGACGGATCGGGCCTTTCGCATCGGACAGACCTCAACCGTCCAGGCTCGCAAATTCATCTGTGAGGGTACGCTCGAGGAGAAGATCGACCACATCATCGAGCGTAAAAAACACCTCGCCGACCGGATTCTCACCGATGGCGAGGCATGGCTGACCGAATTGTCCACCGACGAGCTTCGTGAGCTCGTCGAACTCTCCGAGGAGGCCCTGACATGAGCTGGCGCTATTTTCCCAAGAGCAAGCCGCGCAGAGTCGAAGGGGGAATCAAAGCCAAGAGCAGGCGGGGAAAAATTGGCGAAAAATGGTGGTCTCGCCGCTTCGTCGAGGTCGTCGAGTCCTACAGCATCAGCAATCGAATCAAGCGGGGCAAGCGCTACGCCCGCGGTGGTCAGGTCCTCAGCCTCGACGTCAGCGAGGGTTCGGCCCACGCCGCCGTCCAGGGATCGCGTCCCAGCCCTTACGAGGTCCACATCGGTGGATCATCGCTCAACGCAGACGACTGGGAACGGGTCGAGCAGGCGATGGCCGAGCGCGCGGCCTTCGTCGCACAACTTCTGGCCGGGGAGATGCCAGAAGATATCGACGAGGCATTCCAAGCATGCAAGTTCTCGCTCTTTCCCGCCTCTTACGAGGCGATGGAGACGAGCTGCAGTTGTCCCGACTACGCCAATCCCTGCAAGCATATCGCGGCGGTCTTTTATATTCTGGCCGAAAAATTTGATGACGATCCCTTTCTCATCTTTCGCTGGCGTGGCCGCTCACGCGAGGAATTGCTCGAGCGCCTACGACGGCTGCGAAGCTCAGGCGATGCGGCCGCTCCCGACCAACTCCCACCGGAACAGGCTACGCCGCTCGCGGAGAGCCTCAAAGTCTTTTGGAGCGCCGGAAGTGCTCTCGAACAGGTCCGAATCCGGCCAGGAAATACGGACGTGCCCGATGCGGCGCTCAAGCGACTGGGCACGCCGCCGGCGCGTATCGGCGGGGTGGGGCAAGACCTCCGAGAGCTTTATGACCTCATCGCCGGAGATTCTGATAAGTAGAAGGTGTTAGACGACGCGCGCCGCTTTCCTTCAAGTCATGAGGAGAGGTATGTCACCTCTGCTAGCCCGGGCTACAACAAGGAAGCCGATAGTGGGTTGTACCAACGAAGATCCGCCCACAGGTCAAGGATACGGGGAGAAAGACTGGACAGCTAGAAAGTCGCAGCGCCGGATAGCGGTCCAGTCTGATTCACCGGCGGCGCAAGGCACGCCGGGGTCTATGACCGACGGAGCAGTCGACTTGGAAACGAAAACGAAACGGAGGCTGCTTTACATGGAGTTATTCCCGTGACTTAAGCGCAATTCAGAGCCGCGGTCGCGGGGGCCGTGGTTTATCCCATAATCTCGACGCCTACGGGCATCTCGAGTTCGAGCTCCGAGACTTTGATGAATTCGATGAGGTTGTCGACGTAGGCGGGAAGGGGAGGGCAGAGATTGTGGCCGTCCAGGGCCTCCAGGGTGTTGATGGAGTTGTAGATGGTGAGTTGGTTGAAGTCGTCCATGAATTGGCGTGGGTTTCGGGTGAAGCGCTCCAGGTAGGGGAATTTCATGACCAGTTGGGTCAGTCGGTAGGGGAGAAGGCCCACGGGGGCGCGGCGTCCGGCGCGTTGGGCGACGAGCTCGAAGACGCTTCGGGCCGACAGGGGGTTGGGGTCGCAGAGGTGGAAGGTCTTCGATGCCGTGTCGGGCAGGCGGCTGATGCGGTGCATGGCGCGGCAGACGAAGTCGATGGGCACCAGATTGAGCGGTTTGTCGCCCTTGCCGGGAAGGGGGATGGGGAGGATCGACGGCATGTTGACGATGGCGTTGATGAGATAATAGGGGCCGGCCATGCGGTCCACCTCGCCAGTTTCGGAGTCGCCGACGATGATGCTGGGGCGGAAGATGGAGATCGGCAGATGATGCATGGCCTCGCGCATGCTCTGCTCGGCCTCGAATTTGGATTCTTCGTAGGCGTTTCGGAAATTCTGCCCTTCTTCGAGCTCGTCCTCCATGATGACGCCTGTGCGGTCGCCGGCGACGAAGGCGGTGGAGAAGTGGTTCAGGCGGGCCAGATTCTGCATCTCATAGGCCGTATCCAGGATGTTGCGGGCGCCCAGTACGTTGACCTCGAAGGCCTGGTCGCGCTCCACGCCCAGATACCAGATGCTGGCGATGTGGTAGATGTCGGTGACGTTGGCGATGAGCTCCAGATATTCGCGGCCGCTAAGGCCCAGGTCGAGGGCGACGACGTCGCCGCTCAGAAGTTGGATGCGCTCTCGCGGGGCGTCCATCCTCTCGAGCTGGCGATCAGCCTCGTCGATGAAATCGGGGCGCACCAGAAGCCTCAACGTGGCGTCGGGTTCGTCCTCCAGAATGGTGACCACCAATTTGCGGGCCACGAAGGAGGGAAAGCCGGTGATGAGGATGTCGCGCTGGGAGCGAAGGGCGTCGTCAGCCATGATGGTCTTCCTGGGGAGTGGCCGTTCCGTGGACGGCGATGAGTTCGTCGATCTTTCGTTTTAGTCGTCGCACCTGGTCTCGTGTCTGTTCGACGGAGCCGTCGTTGTCGATGACGAAGTCGGCGGCGCGGCGTTTTTCGTCGAGCGGCATCTGGGAAGCGATGCGACGTTTTGCTTCGTCTTCACTGATGTCGTCGCGCTCCAGAAGGCGTTGAAGCTGGGTCTGTGGTGAACAATGTACGACGATGAGGGCGTCGAGCATGCGGTGGGTGCCCGTCTCGACGAGAAGGGCGGCGTCGTAGATGATCCAGTCGTGACCGGTGCTGAACGCCTCCTGTGCGCCTTCGAACATCGCCCGGGCGATCCCGGGATGGGTGATTGCCTCCAGCTTTCTTCGCGCATCGTCGTCTCGGAATATTATTTCTCCGAGTCGGGTACGGTCCAGTGTGCCGTCGTCGGCTACCACCGGATCGCCGAAGGTGTCGACGATCTCGACGAAAGCCGGCTGTCCGGGCTCGACGATCTGACGGGCGAGGACGTCGGCGTCGAGGACGACCACCCCCAGGTCGGTGAAGATGTCGGCCACCGTGGATTTTCCGGTGGCGATGCCTCCGGTCAGTCCGATGATGGCTCCCGGTGGATTCGTTGACACCACGTTAGACCTCGTATTACGAAATGCCCTCCATTCGCCCCGGGTGAGCCGGGGTTGACGATGATGCGAAAAAATCTCTTCACTTTTCCATAGCACCAACAAGGAAGCGATGCCAAGTCCGCAGGACCGACTGCGCAGGCGGGGACGGGACTCCAGTGCAGTGGGGCGGGCCTTTGCGCTGTTCACGGATCGTCGGATGGTCGCCGCCCTGTGGCTGGCGGTGGCGCTGATCGGTGTGCTGGCGGGCCTGCAGATGGAGGGACCCGGTGCACAGTCGGGGCTTGCACAGGCGATGGCGCTGGTCGCGGTGGTGGCGACGCTTGGAATGGCCGGGATGTACTGGAGGCGATGGAAGGGTGACGTCGCGCCGGAGAGGCGCCAACAGGAGGCCCCGAAGGAGCAGCCGAAGTGGGCATATTGGGCAGGGCGACTGGGGCTGGTGGCGTTGGTGGGCGGAGCGGCATTGATGGTGGGCGATTGGTTGTCGGCCCATCGCCACCTGCCGGCTGCGCAGTTGGTATTGCCACTGCAGGAGACGGTGGAGAGCGTCGAGGTCGCTCAGGGAGATCGGACGGTGGACGTGATGCTGCCGCTTCGAACGACCCTTCAGGACGTACAATTCGGCGAGGAGCCTCGGGCGTGGGTCCAATTTGCCCGGCCCGCTCAGCAGGGCGTGGCGCCCAGGGAATTTGGTCCCGGCGACAGCCTGGATATCGAGGGGAAGCGTTTTGCCTTCAGCGCTCTGTCTCAGGGCGATACCCGTCACCGGGCGCAGATTGCGGGCGGTGACGATCGGAGCGATGTCGTCGTGGCTGGGCCGGGCGAGCGTATACGGCTATCCGAGGAGGGGCCGAGCTATCGCGTCGTCGACACCCGGCGAGACTATATGGAGGTCTTCATGCCCGCCTCCGGACTTGGGGAGGACCTGGTTCAACTCCTCTTGATGGAGCAGGGGTATCCGACGGGGGTGATGGGCCCGGCTGTGAAGTTGGAGACCGAGGAGGGGCGAACGTTCTGGTTGTTTGAGCGCGGCGAAGCGATGACGGTCCCCACCACCGGGGAGTCCTTGGTGCTGGAGGGGCTCGAGGAGGTTCCGTCGGTGGTGATGACGGTGAGCACCGTGCGGGCGTTCTGGCCTTTTGCACTGGGATTGCTGCTCTTTATCATCGGCTGGGCGCTGACCTTCGGGTTTGCCGAGCGCCGGGTGAGGGGCGTCGCCGAGGGCGCTTACGAGATCTGGAGCACGAATCGGATGGAGGCTCATCACTACGGGGAAGATGGTGGGAGTCCACTTTGGTATCGGTTCGTGCTCCTGGGAGCAGTGGCGGCGGGGATCGGGCTGGCGCTGTCTTTCGATCTGAGCCGTGCGGGATGGCTGGGCGTTGCGGGCATGGTGGCGTTGGTGGCGTTGCCTATGAATGTGGGTGTGTCGGTGCGTCGAAGGGCTCTGAGCGCGGCCGCGGCGGTTCCCCTGGCGGCGATCACGGTCGCTCTGATGAGCGGTGGGGGCTGGTTTGTCGGCGGAGAGGGCAACGATATCGCCGCGTTGTGGACGGCACAGCTCGGAAGCTGGCTCGCCATGGCGACGGCGCTCGTAGGCGCCGGGGTGATCGCCGAGCGAAGTCTCGGCAGGCGCACCGGCGGGGCCGTGACCGTAACGGTTGCCATCGTGGCCGCCATGGTGTCCGTATGGACCCTCGGGGTTCGGCGGGCAGCCCAGGTTGGTGAGGGGATGGCCCTGCCACTGACGTCGGAATCGGGAGCGGCCATGTGGGCGATTCCGGAGGTAGTGGCGGCTTCGGAGCTGCAGATTCCCGTCATGGTCTCGGGCTCGGCGGTGGGATGGATCGCCGCCGGTGTGGCGATTATGGCGATGGTGGGTTTGATCGGATCTTCGAAGGTGGAGTTATTTGGATGGTGTGGGGCTGCTCTGGCAGCGGTGTCGGGGGCGATCTACCTCACGGGGACGGGGGCCTCCGGGGCGGCAGCAGCGTCGCTCAATGCGTCGGACTACGAGGCGGCCGGTCGAGCCTGGCTGGAAGCTCGCGACCTGCCGGGCTGGCTCGCCGAGAGAGGAGAGTTTCAATACGAGGGTGCGCTGCAGTTGGATACGGCGGCGCTCATCCCGGAGTTCTTCGCCTTTGTGATGGCCGGGTTTTTCGCGGTTTCGATGCTGGCGCTGGTCTTGTCCGGTCGCCCCAGGGGCGATGAGGACGAGGAGTTGGAATCGCCGGCCGTCGATCCCTTCGGCGGAAGAGATCTATTCGTCCGCGCCGTCATATTCGGATGGATGGGCTGGGTCCTGGGATTGGTGGGGACGTTGGCGCACCTTGGGACGGCCGGAGTATATGGACCGATGGAGTGGCTGGGCATGGCGATGGTAAGTGCCGCTCTGGCCGTATTGATGTTGGGATGGCGTCGCGAGGAATCGGTGGTGGAGAAGATCGCCGGTGCCCTGGGGCCTGCAGTGGTGTTGGGAGGGATTATCTGGTTACTCGCGCTGGGAGCTTCGGTGGGACTGTTGCCGGGGTCCAGCGTTGGTTTTTGAGGCTTAGGAGCCGAGAGTGAATATCAAGAAGGCAGAATTCGTAAAGAGTGCCGTATATCCAAAGGATTTCCCGCGCGGTGACCGGCCGGAGGTGGCTTTCGGTGGGCGCAGTAACGTCGGAAAGTCGAGCCTCATCAACTCGTTGGTGCAGCGAAAAAAGCTGGTCAAGACCAGCAAACGCCCCGGGCGAACGCAGACCATCAACTTCTTCAACGTCAATGACGAGCTATATTTCGTCGATCTTCCGGGCTACGGCTTTGCCCGCGTTCCCGACGAAGTCAAAGACTCCTGGGGCCCCATGATCGAGGGTTATCTGGGGAGTCGGCCCAATCTGAAAGCCATGGTGGTGGTCATGGATCTGCGCCGCGGTGTGGAAGAAGACGACTACGAACTCATCATGGCGGCTCCGCACTTCGGAATTCAGCCGGTGCTGGTATTTACGAAGGCCGACAAATTCAAGAAGAACAAGCGCATGCAGCGCCGCCGTGAGCTGGCCAAAGATATCGACGCCAACCCCGGGGAGTTGATCCTCTATTCCAGCACCAAGGGGCTCGGGAGAAAGGAGCTTTGGAAGCGGCTTCGCTATCTGGTCGGGGTGTGAACGCAGCGAGTCAAAGTATCGCGGTGGAAGGGAGTGTGACCCACCCTGATTGGTTGTAGAACTCAATGTGGTCGCGTCCTCCCTGGCCCAGGCCCGGTCCCTGACCCCGGCCCGATATTGCTTCGCGTCGGCGAATAAGGCTTGGACCACGAATACCCCTGGGCGGGAGGAGCGAGAGCCGGAAAAGTCAACAGCAAAAACGGGCCTGGGCGAGGGCCAGGGACCGGGCCTGGGAACTACTACCGAAGGAGACCGATCACACCCTGTCGAAGGAGGTGGTTTGCGTTGCGATCTGCGAATCCGGTAGTCTTCGTCCTTCGTTTTCGTCTGCCGAGTAGGTTAGGGCAGAGAATAGAAACTACTTCGAGACCAAGAGAGGCCGTCATGCGGCGAGTAATATGGATGATTTGTGGATTGGCTGTGATGCAGTTGCTCGCCGGCTGCGGTGACGACGATATGGATGACCTCTTGGGCGCCGCAATCGCCTTCGACAATACACTGGGGCAGATGTACTGCGACTGTTTTTGGGAGGAGGAGGGTTTTTCCGACAGAAGTGAGTGTCTGAGCTATGCGACGTGGGATTCGGACGAAAGGTCGGAGATTGAGCAATGCGCTGCAGAAGTGGCGGAGGACGTCGTGGCGGAGAGAACGCAGGGGGTGGATGAATACATCTCCTGTTTTTCCAGGGCCTATGATGAGGGCAGGAGTTGCATGCGAAGCGTTGATTCCGGTGAGATGTGTAGCGCCAGTTGGGAGTTCGAGATCGAGGCATGTCTGGATACGACCTGGGACCAGTTGGATGATTGTGAGGACGAGATGTGGGAAGACGAAGACACACGTGCGTGGATAAGGGAGTGGGACGAGCGAATGGA
Source organism: Myxococcales bacterium (assembly GCA_007131755.1). Classification (GTDB taxonomy): domain Bacteria; phylum Myxococcota_A; class Bradymonadia; order Bradymonadales; family Bradymonadaceae; genus SLJM01. The sequence goes on from SLPW01000144.1 coordinate 7,774, forward strand.
CTCATGTGTCAGTCTTTAAAGGGGTTTTATGGGGTCAGGGGGACAGAGGGGCGTTGCTTTCGAACACCTTGAGCAGTTGATCAAAACCCGGCGGTACTGTATGGCAAGGGCGTCGTCGTAGACCTCTTCACTCCAGCCGTACGGAGTCGCCGGTGAATAACGAATTGAAGGTGTTTTCGGGAAGCAGTCATCCGGCCTTTGCTCGTGCGGTGTGCGAGCACCTCGGGATCGAACAGGGGGCCAGCAATACCATCCACTTCAGCAACGAAAATATGCTGGTCCAGATCGAGGAGAACGTGCGCGGATGCGACGTCTTCGTCATCCAGACCTCGGCGAGTCCGGTGCATGAGCACCTCTTCGAGTTGTTGATCATGATCGACGCTCTTCGCTCGGCTTCGGCGGAGCGGATCACGGCAGTGATGCCTTATATCCCCTATATTCGAAGCGACAAGAAGGACCGACCGCGCATTTCGATCGCCGCTCGACTGATGGCGGATATTCTCGAGACGGCGGGGGCGGATCGAGTGCTGACGATGGATCTGCATTCGCCACAAGCGCAGGGGTTTTTCCGCATGCCCGTCGATCAGCTTCTGGGCGCGGGGCCACTATGTGAGCGGCTTCGTCGCGAGGACCGGAGAGATTGGGTTCTCGTGGCGGCCGACGCCGGAGAGGCCAAGGATCTGGGAAGATTCGCCAACCGTCTCGATCTACCGATGGCGATCATCGACAAGCGCCGCGAAGGCGATGATGAGAAGCCCCGGGCGGTAAGCCTCATCGGCGACGTAAAGGATCAGGTGGCGGTCGTAGTGGACGACGAGATCGCCAGCGGTGGAACCCTGGTGGAGGCCGCGGAGTTCTTGCGGGCAAAGGGGGCGCGAAGAGTTCTGGCCGTAGCCACTCATCCCATCTTCAGCGCCAACGCCGCCCAGCGTATCGACGAAGCCTTTTTGGAGAAGGTGGTGGTCACCGATACGGTTCCCCTTGCGGATCATCAGATGTCGGAGAAGGTGGAGATCCTCTCCGTAGCGCCACTATTTGCGGAGGCCATCAAGCGAATTCACGACGGAAGCTCCGTGAGTTCGCTGTTCAGATCTTCGTTGATGAGGGAATTGGTGGAGAGTTGAACTGCGCCCCTCCGACCCGGCACTCAGAAAAACGCTGAGTGCCGGGCCACCTCCCCGATCAAGTTGGGGAGGGGCGGGACAGGCGGGCGAAGAATTCGGCCATCGATTCTGCGGGGTCGTAGATAGCGAGGAAGGCGTCGATGGATTCGCTCGTCGGGGGCTGGTCAACGATTTCGGCCCAGTTCAAAAAGGGAACCAGAAAGGGGCGGGCCCATTTGATCTCTCGGCACAATAATTTCGCCGTGACGCCGCCTTCTTCCAAGAATCCGGAACTGTCGTAGTAGTCGAGAATCCGTTCACGGGGATAGGGGACTTGTTGGAAAGTGACGCGCCATGTGGTGCCGCTTCCTTCGAGGATGGCGTATTGGGCCCGTCTATCGCCGTTGAAGGGAAGCCCCACGGAGCCAACGTTGACCACGAGGCCCGTCTCCGCCTGGTATTCCAGGGGGCGATGGGTGTGGGCGCAGGCCAGGACCGTGCCGTCGATGGTGTCCAGATACTCCC
>SLPW01000051.1 GCA_007131755.1 Myxococcales bacterium
GACAGGAACGCGATGAGGAGCAGGGAGGTGAGGGGTCTGAGCATGATGGAAATCCTGCGTGGAAAGCGAAACAGCGAATCACGGCCGTTTGGATTATTCCCGGCCCTCTGGCGAGGCGCAAGGCGTGCACGATTCTGCGCTCGACAAAGGGGAATGGCTTGGTTACAAAGTGTTGATTTTGTCTGAACAACCCGATTCGAATTGACCGCGTCACCGCCAGGAGCAGATCGAGTCATGAAGAGATTTTGGTACGTACTCGGAAGTTGTGTATTGGTTTCGCTCGCTACGTTGGGGAGTTTGAGCGGTTGTGGTGGCCTCGAATGTGCCGAGGGCACGGTGCAGCGCGGTGGTGAATGCCTGGTGGAAGGGGACTTCCAGGAGTGCGCACAGGGCGAAATCTTCAAGGATGGCGAGTGTGTGGATCCACAGGGTCTGTGCGAGGGAGGAACGGTGTACGACTCCGATCAGGGAGTGTGCATGACCCCCTATGAGGAGATCGTCTGCGGGCCGAATACCTACGAGGAGGAAGGCCAATGTGTGGCAGTGGAGCCCAAAGAGTGCGGTGGCGGTGAGGGAACGGTGCTCGACGTCAACACCAATCGGTGTGTAGCGACGGACGTCAACTGCGGTGAGAATACGGAGTTTACGGAGGTCGATGGAGTCCATGTATGCCTGTCCACCGAAGAGGTATGCGACGACGGTACGGAGTTCGCCGAGGAGGTTGGATTGTGCTTTCCGGACTTCGATTGTCAGCCCGGGGACGTGGTCATCGACGGGTATTGTGTACCGCAGGTCATGGAGCTTCTCGATGATGCGGATTATGTGGCCACGGGCAATACCAACCCCCACTACGGCGGCACGCCGGTGTCGATGAACGTGGGTGACGTGGGGGAGTCGGCGATCTTCGGCGGCGTCATCGGTGAGCCCGAAGATTTCAACGGCGACGGCCAGCTCGATCAGGTCGTCGATGTCTTCGAATTCGAAGCCCAGCAGGGAGATTGGTTTGAGATTGCGGTGCGATCGGCGGGTCTTCCCAGCCCGGCGTTTGTAGTCAGCGCCGTAGGCTATGAGGACACGGGCAACGGCTTGACTCCCGATGTGGTGGGTTCCGATCGCATGAGCGCCGTGGGAACGGGACAGGACAAGGTTCGTCAGATCGTCATCCCCGCCGATGGGGCTTATCAGATCGCCGTGCTGCCGGAGGCCCTGTTGATGCATAGCGAATTCTTATTGGGCGACGAAGACTGGAGTTATGTAGGTACGGTGGAGCGTTTGGCGACGCCCCAGGCCGACGTCCACGACTTTTCGGAGGAAAACCTGGAGGGGACCATCGGCCGGCTCGATCAAAATTACTACGCTGTAGAGGACTTCGAGGCGGGAAATCAGGTCCGGTTTGTCTGGGAGAAAGAGCCGAAAAACGCAGATGCCGTCGCCACGGTATGGACCTGGCCCGAAGAGATCATCAATGAGTACGACGAGGACAATTTTGTCGTCGATGTCCCGGCGTCGGGAACTTTCTTCATCATCATCGACTGGAGGAGCCGGAAGGGGGACGTGGGGTTGGACTTCGAACTCTCTGCCGAAGAATTGGTGGTGGTACACGGGGGCGACGAAGTGATGGAGAGCTTTTCTACCGAGGAGGGTGACGTGGTTGAGATCTCCCAGTCCAACTACGGCGGTGAGCCAATGATGGTTACCGTCACCGATGATGACACGGGTGCGGAAATCGTCAGCGATCTGGTGGGCGACGGCGATTGGTTGCAGTACTATCCGCTCGATGCCGGTGATTATACGGTGAGCTTCGCAAACGAAGGGGAGGACTCGATCATCGACCTCGAGACGGCGATCAACGTGCTGTCTCCCTTCGAGGCGACAGTCTTTTCGGCCGACGCCGAAGACGTGGTGGAGATCAGCCAGGACAATCCGGGTGATCTCAGCGTCGACGTATTCATCACCGACGAGCAAGGAGATGTGGTGGCCGAGGCACTGCTACCGGCGGGCGAGGACTTCTCCTTCGAGGTCGAAGAGAGTGGAGACCATCGAATCTGGTATTTCCGCTCCGGCGAGCCTGCCGACGAGCAAGAGGTGGATGACATAGAGTTTACGGTGGACTGAATGCGAGATGAGTTCTCAGTGATGTTGCACAATTCTAAGAACCCAAAATTTGATCCCATGCGACCCAACCCCTACCACAGCAAAAGCCGCGCCATGAAAAGAGTCGGAGTAGTATTCACAAGCAGTCTGTTGGTATTCGCCGCGCTATTTGTATTGGCCGGATGTAGCGGCCTGGAATGCGCCGACGGAACGGTGGAGCAAGATGGCGAGTGCGTCATGGCTCCGGGCCTGGCCGGGGAGTGTGAATACGGCCTCGTTCGCCGTGGTGACGAATGCATCGAACCCGAAGAATTATGTGGTGAGGGTGCACGATATCGATCCGCCAGGGGCACGTGTATGCCCGAATTTGCGGAGTTGAGCTGTGGGGAAGGCTCGGAGCCCGACGGGGATCGATGCGTGGCACCGGAGCCGGTGGAGTGTGGTGACGGGACACATCAGCTCGATCCTCGACTCAACGAATGTGTGCCCAGCAATACGGTCTGTTCCTGGGGGACGGTATGGACCTCCATCAACGACGAGGAGTACCAGTGCGTGCCCTCTGATGAGGCCTGCGGCGACAATACGGTCTTCGTCGAGGAAACCCGTCTTTGTATGCCGGCCTACGATTGTCGGCCCGGCGATGTGGTCATTGATGGCCACTGCGTGCCGGAAGCGATGGAGTTGGCCGAGGATATTGAGTATGAGGCCCAGGGCAATACCAATCCCGAATACGATGGCGATCCGGTGGCCATGGATCTGAGCACCAAGGATTTGGCGATCTTCGGAGGCACCATCGATGCCCCGACGGATCTCAACGACGACGGAGAGCTCGATCAGGTCATCGACTTCTTTGCCTTCGAGGCCCAGGAGGGAGATTGGCTCGAGATCTCGTTGCAGTCATTGGGAATCCCCAATCCGGCGTTTGCCATTGTCGATTCCGATGGAAACCCAACCCGGTTCAGCACCGTGACGGGCCATCGCGACAAGATGCGCCAGGTCACGATCACCGAAGATGGGGTTTATCTGCTGGCCGTTCTTCCGGAGATGGCGCTCGTCGACGATGAAGTGATAGCTGGCGACAGCGGCTGGGACTACGTGGGCACCGTGGAGCGCATCTCAACGCCCAGCGCTGAAGCCCAGGACTTCGAAGCGGAGAACGTCAAGAATTCGCTGGGGCGACTGGACGACAATTTCTATGTGGTCGACCAGTACGAAGCGGGGGCGCATGTAGAGCTATTCTGGGAATCTGTGCCGTCTCATGCCGACCCGGTGGTGACGTTGTGGGCGTCGGAAGACGAGTTCTTGTCCGAGCATCGCAGCCTTGCCTTCGGGTTGGAGGTCCCGGAGTCCGGAGAATTCTACGTGGTCTTCGACTGGGACGTGATATACGGCACGGCCGGACTGGATTACGAAGTCTCCACACAGGAGTTGGTGACGATCCCCATTGGCGAGTCCGTCTCTTATGATTTTACGGCTGAACAGGGAGATGTCCTGAGGATCTACCAGGACAATTATCACGGCGATACGGTGGAATTGGTCGTCACCGACGAAGCCAATGAGATCGTGCTCGAACAGACCATCGAAGACCTGTATATCGCTCGCTACGTAGGACTGGAAGCTGGTGAGTATACGGCGACCTTCGCAAACCCGAATCCGAACTTCGCGGTGGAGTATTTTAGCGCCTATATCCAGGCAGGGGTGCAGAAGGAGTTGACGAATTTCGATATTACTCATTCCGGCAGAGCCAATGAGGCCGAGGGCTGGATGCAGTCCTTTTATGCGGTGGAGTTCGACGAGAAGACCCACTATGAGATCACCCTGCGTTGGCTCGACGATGATCCGGGCTTTGGCCGAATTTTCGTATACGGTATGGGTGACGAGCAGTTGTTGCGCACCGACGAAATCGCCTATTGGGACGAACCGGAAATTTCGGCGATTTTCGAGTTCGAGGCCGACACCCCATACTTCCTGCGTATCGGAAATGACGATCCGGACTATTGGTATTTCTTCGACTACGAACTGAGCTTCGAGCCGGTGGAGGCCTTCGAGGACGGCGCCGAGACCAGCGTAGCCGTGACGGTCGAAGAGGGAGATAAGCTCGTCGTCTCTCAGGACAATTACGGAAGCGTCGATATGGAAATCGAGATCCTGGACGACGACGGAAATACGGTGCATGCCCAGACCCTCGGCGCCGGAGAGGAGTACGGCGAACACGGTCTGGAGGCCGGCGATTATACGGTGAACTTCACGAACGAATCGCAAGAGACGATCTACCACCTCGAAGCCGAGGCCTACGCCGTCTCGCCAACCGTATTGGCCACGATCGATGTCGAGGTCGGTGATGTCGTCGAGATCGATCGATACACCGCATCCACGCCTGAACAAATTGATCTGGCGTTGGTCGACGAGGATAGTGGAGAGTCCCTGTGGGGCGAACTCTTCGGCCCCGTCGGTTTCTCGCGCTACGTGGGTGTCGAGGAGTCCGGCCAATGGAGCCTCGTCGTTTACGATGAGGATCCCATGGAATTGGCGGAGTACGAATTGAGTTATGAAGTCATCGTTCCCGAACTCATCAGCGATACGAGTGAGGTATACGAGGGAGAGGCGAGCGATGCCGATTTCGGTGAGCAAGACTTCTACTCCCTCGAATTGGAGGAGACGACGACCTACGATGTCACGCTCACCCACACCAGCGGATTCGGCTGGGGCAGAGTCTTCATCTACACCCTGGGCGATGATCAGGTCTTTCGCATGGAGGACTACGTCGATTGGTCAGACAATACTTCCGAAACGATAAGCTTCGAATTCGAGGCGGACACACATTATATCATTCGAGTTGGCAACGATATCCAGGACAACGATTTGTTCGAGTATCAGTTGACCTTCGAATGAGCCACGGGGATCTACGATCATGAATCCTGTCGATCTGTCGCTCATCGCCAGCGCCGAAGCTCCACCCGGTGGTTCCCGATCGCAGGGGCAGCAACCTCCCGGACAGCAGCCGACACAATCGGTGGTAGAAGAATCCAATAAGAAATCCGGCGGCTGCAGTGGCAAGGGCTGCTGTGGGTGCGGTTGTGCCGCCGTGGTGGCGCTTGTCCTCTTACTTGTCGGCGGGGTGGTCTTTACGATCTGGCAGGCGCCGCGCGCCATCGGAGCCAATGACTGGGACGAGGCAGCCGAGGTCTTCAGTGGCCTCAATAAGTTGGCCTCCGGGGTCTCCCACGGCTTAAGTCACGATCCGGAGCAGATGGCCCTTCCCGGAAGCGGTGAGGGGGAAGACCCGGAAGAGATCAGCAAGGGGTTCAGCGAGTTCTTCGGCTCCATGGAGGAGACGGAGTTGTCGACGCGCGATATCGAGAATATGCACGACCATATCAGGGAGTGGGAGCAAAACGAGACGGTCGCCGATTTCAAGGAGATGTTCGATCGACTCGAAGACCTCGAGCACGATGACTCCTTGCTCAGCGGCTTGCGTGCCGGCAGTTCTTTGTATCGCCTTTTCTTTCGTGCTGCGGATTTGGGAGAGGAATATAACGCCCACTTTTACCAGACCGATGAGCAGACACGTCGCCAACATCAGCAGTTGACGGCCCTGGTTCGGGCCTCTCAGATCACCGCTCCCTCCGGACATGATCCCTGGGATCAGGAGGTGGCCGAGTTGTTGTTGCAAAGCCACGACGAGTTTCGCGACGAGTACGTCGAGTCGCGCCAAATCTTTCGAGAAGCCCTCGAGGATCCGGACTTCGATCCGGCGGAGCTGACGCCGGAGGAGCAGCAGCAATTGATCGAGGCTTTCGCCACGCAATTTACGGCCCTGAGCGCCGGCCTGAATCGAGACAGCCTGGACGCCTGGGCGTCGATGAGCGAAGAAGATCGAAAGGAGTTGATCCAGGATATGGATTCGCCTCACAACCTTGTGGGTCGGTATATCGGTGGAATTTTGATGGCAGAGGACGAAGATCCTCATCAGTTCTATTTGCGACTGGCCGGGTTTTGAATGCGCCCTGGTGGGCGGGGCAATGTTGAAAGATGATGGACAACCGTCGCCTCTTCAATTGGACGGCCTGGGGATACGACTTCATCACTCGCCAGGAGATCTGGCGAGAGCAGATTCGCCAGACGCTGACCTACGCACAAGATCCACAGGGTCTGGAAGAGGTGTTGGACCTGGGGTGTGGTCCCGGAATCAGCACATTCGTATTCGGGGAGGCCTTGGTCGACGCGAAGATCGTAGGGGTAGACGTAGCCGAAAAAATGATCCGACGTGCTCGTGCCCATCACCTGACGAGCTACTCCCATCTGGAGAACGTGAAATTTGATAGAGCCGACGTCTACGACCTTCCCTTCGAAGCGGAGAGCTTCGATTTGGCCGTGGGCCACAGCTTCTTGTATTTGCTGCCCGATCGGCTCAATGCGCTGCGTTCGATCTTGGAAGTGCTCAGGCCGGGAGGAATATTGGTGTTGATGGAGCCCAACGCCGAAGGGACCGTGGCGCAGGCGCTGAGGCATGTGGAAGGAAGGCGATGGCTTCGCTCACCATTTGCGGCGGGCCGTTTTGCCACCTCCATGGTGATGTGGCGGATCGTGAGTCGATCACAGGGACAGTTGCGAAAAGATGAGTTGGAGGGGTTGTTTGAAGGAGCGGGTTTTTACGGCTGTCATGTCCAACCCACGCTCGGTGGGTTGGGATTGCATGCCGTGGGCAAAAAGCGGGGGTGATTTCATTTCACGGGAGCCGTGAACTGCCCATTGGTGATGACGATCTCCCGGCCGTCCACTGGTTCCATGGTGTCTTCGTCTAGGTACTGAAGGGTTAGTTCGAAGGTTCCGGACACGGAAGTGGCGCTGGACTCGGTGATCTCCAACGTCCCCGCTTCACCTGTGAACTCATTGTATTCATCGGCGTCGGCGTGACCGGCTTCGGTGTTGGTGTAGAAGGCGTTGAAGTCCGTGGCCACCGGCGCACCCAGGGAATATTCACCTACGGCGGGAACCTCGGCGCTACCGAGTTGCATGAAGGTCATGGAGAAGGTCTGAGGCTGGTAGTCATGCAGGCTAATCTGGAGGAGGTCGTGATCTTCGTCAGGGAGCACTGTGGCGATGCCCGATTTCTGTCCCTCGATGTCACCACTTATATCAAAACTCACCTCGCCAAGATCGCCACCGCCGCCTCCTCCACCGCCCCCTGTGTTGTTTTCGTCGTCGCTGCAGCCGAAGAGGAATACGAAAGCGATGGCGATACAGAGACACAGCGGTTTTTGTCGTAAATTCATGAGAAGCTCTTTGTAGTAAGTAGGTTGGAGAGAACTGTTCACAGGTCACAGTAGTCAATTCGATTCCGCAAAGCACGTATGAATTGATTGTGCCGTGAGATCGCCAGCACCAGAGCGGTCTCATCGCAGGAGAGCGGAGAATAGGAGATAGAGTTTTCATTCATTATCTCCCGTTTTGCCGACATCTCCCCATCCCCCTGGTGTACTATTGCTAATACAGTATTGACGATCAGATACCCGCTCCGCCGATCCACTTTGCGAGTTCCTCCATTCCCTCTTCGATGGTCCACCGGGGTTCGTAGTCCAGATCGCGTCTGGCGGCGGAGATGTCGAAGTAGTGGTCCGTGGACAGTTGTTTGGCCACAAATCGGGTCATCAGGGGCTCTTGTTTTCGGCGAAGCAATTTGTAGATGGTCTCGAGGAGCCAGCCCATTCCGTAGGCCACTTTGGCGGGGACGTTACTGGTGATGCGTTCGAGTCCGGCGGCCTCGACGATCATGTCGATGAGTTCTCCCACCTCGGTGGGCTCGCCCTGGGTAATGAAGTAGACGTTACCGCAGGCCGTGCCCTCGTCGAGGGCGTCGGCGGCCAGGAGATGAGCCCTGGCGGCGTCGTCGATATAGACGGAGTCTACGACGGCCTCTCCGCCTCCGATCTTCTTTAATTTCCCACGGCGGGCGCGGTCGACGATGCGGGGTACAAGGTGGTTGTCGCCGGGCCCCCAGATGAGGTGGGGCCGAAGGGAGACGGTACGAAGGGCGGTGCAATCGGCGTCGAGGACGGCTCGCTCGGCGATGGCCTTGGTCTCGGGATAGGCGGTGAGATAATTGACGGGATAATCCACGGATTCGTCGACGCCGCGAAGGGGGGCGTCGCCGTAGACCACGCTGGGAGAGCTCGTATAGACGAGGCGCTCCACGTTGTGGATGCGGCAGGCGTCGATGACGTTTTCGGTGCCCATGACGTTGGGGCGATAATAGTCATCGTAGGGGCCCCAGACACCGGCCTTGGCGGCGACGTGATAGACGATGTCGCAGCCCTCGACGGCCTTAGCAACGGCCCGGGCGTCGGCGATATCGCCCTGCATCGTCTCCACACCCATCTCGCGAAGCTCGGGGTAGTCGCCACGCGAGATGGAGCGCACATCAACGCCGCGCTCCAAAAGCTGTTCGACGATGGCTTTTCCGAGGAATCCGCCTCCTCCGGTGACGAGAGCTTTCATGGGAAATTCTCCGTATTACGGTTTTACGTTCGCGTAGCGCAGGCATCCCTGCGCGGAGTGTCTTCGATGGTGGTTGGTGAATTGCGACCGTGGATAATTCCATCCCTATATCCCCATCATCCCCTAATCTCCCTTGCCTTTCGTGCTCTCGCCAGCCCACTCAGTCAATTCCTCACGGAAGATCTTAGAGTTATGGCGAACGTCGACGGGGAATTCGTCGCGAAACAAAAAGGTGTCGATCGTCGCCGTGTGCTCGTGTTGGGTGCCGATTTCGCGAAGCTCGTCGACGATGGTGTCGCGGTCTTTGCCGCGGGAGTCCTCGTCGAGCTCGACGCAAAGGACGGGCTTCGTCTCGCCATCGATGCGCACCCCGACGAGAGCGGTACGAAAGACATCGGGGTGGGTGTTGAAGACGGTCTCGCAGCAGACGGTGAACATGGTGGTGTCGTCGTCGAGGACGACGCGGTGTGACTTGCGGCCGCAAAACCACAGGCGTCCTTCGTCGTCGAAGTAGCCGACGTCGCCCATGCGGTGGCGCACCGCATCGCCGTCGGCTATTTTGGCGCGTCGGGTGGCCTCGTCGCGGTTGAAATAACGCTTCGTGACCTGGGGACCTTTGACGACGAATTCGCCGATTTCGCCGTCATCTACGACCAGGTCCTTCGACCACTCTTCGATGACGTCGTCGGTGATCCCGATGACCTCGACCTCGATGGCGTCTACGGGCTTTCCGACGCAGACGCCTCTGCCGACGTCGGTCTTGTCGGCGGTCTCCGA
>SLPW01000562.1 GCA_007131755.1 Myxococcales bacterium
AATCCCTCGCGGGCCTCCACCACGTCGCCCTCGTCCACCGAAAACTCGGCGAGGTGAGCGTAGATGGAGTGATAATCCCCGCCGTGGTCGACGATCAAGGTCTGTCCGAAGCCGGGGAGGCGCTGGGCCACCACCACCCGGCCGGCGGCCACGCTTCGGACCTCTGCTCCCCCGTCGATGGCGTAGGTCACCCCCGTATGACGCACCTTCGTATCCGAGCCCTCTCTCGGCCTGGGTCCGAAACCGTAGGTGGGCGACGCCGAAACGGGAGGGAGCAGCGTCCCTTTTCGGCGGTGAAAATCCTCTTCCGCGGGGAGTGTCTCCAATTCGTCGATCATCACCGACAGGGCCACCGCGCGAGCCTCGATCTCGGCCACCAACGCCTCGCTCGCCTCGCCACTGGAGGCCTTGTCGATGACGGCCTGGCGCTCAGCGGCGGCACTCCAGCTTCGTCCCCGCCAGAAGGCCTGTTCCACGTCCAGCTTTCCCCGATGTATCAACAAGGCGTCCGATGCCTCGACGTCATCGCTGACCTCGGACAATAGAGCGACCTTTCCCCGCCAGGATCGGGTCGCCGGAAGCCCGCCTGCCTTCATCGCTCGATCCAGCAGACGACCCTCTTCAGGCTGGCCACCCCAGGAGTTCCGCTGGGCCCGTCGCTTCGCGGCATCCCAGCGTACGACATCCATCGTCACTTCCCGGCGCAGGGCTTGCGTCGCCCGCTCGGCTGTCTCGGCGTCGGCCAGCGTCCCTCCCAGATAGGTGTCCAATTCCTCGATGCGCTGTCGTCGCTCCGAAGCTATGGACTCCGCCTCGGCGGCGTGCTCCTCCAACTGGTGGACCTTCCCGAACCAGCCGTCCGCACCGGCCACTTCCGTCGCCCACCCCGCCACCACCACAAGGGCCGCTGCTATCGCCATCGCTGCCCGTCTCACGCCTTTTCGTTCTCCCACTCCAGAAGTGATTCCATCACAGCGCCCGTACCGACGTCATGAGGCCGACTACATCTCCATCCCAGCGCCGCTCCCAGCCCGCTCCCCAACGCGACCAACGCCACCGACCAAAGCGCCATCTCCGTGGCCGTCATCGCCCCTGCCCCCACCACCTCCTCTACAAATCCGTCGACCGTTAGCACCCAGGGAAGAAAGCCGATTGCCGCTACCGCCCCGGCCGTCGTACCCAGCACAAGGCTTCGGATCAATGTCGGTCTTCGCAGCGCCCACCGAGACGCTCCGAAGACCTCCAGCAGGTGGTTTTCTCGCCGGTGCCGGTATTGAAGATGACGCAAAAAACTGGAAAAGCCGATCAGGGAGGCCATCAACGAGATCGCTGCCGCGATCAATACACCTGCCGCCACAGAGCGTCCACGCTCCATCCAGTCCAGCGCACCCGGCGCCGGCGCCTCTACCTCCACCACGGACCGGCGCACCTCCATCGCCTCCAGCCGGGCCACCAACTCCACCTCTTTCGGCCTCCACAGCCGCGGCGTCACCACCAACGCCGTGGGCATCATCGACGCCTCCACTCCCATCGCTTCCACCTCCTCGGCGCCGAACTCCTCCTTTAGCCGGGCCATCATCTTCTGCGGCCCCTCCACCGTCACCGTCGAGACCTCCGACCATCCCTCGATCTCTGTGCGCAGCCGCTCCACCTCTTCGGAGTCGGCGCCACCTTCAAGGTAGACCACGGGAGAGAAACTGGCCCACCACGTCGAGGCCCCTTGCTGAATCTGAAATACGGCGACTCCTACAGCCGCCACGAGCCACATCGACGCCGCAAGCGCCAAGACAACCCCTGCTGTCGCCGCTCGATGATGGCCCAGGCTGTCCAGAGGCGACCTCAACATCGATCCACCTCACCGGTGCGCTCCACGGCACCATCGCGAAGACGCCACAAGACCGATCGGGACGACCGATTCATGGGACGACGTCCGAAGACGATCACCGTGCTTCCGCGCCGATGCACCTTCTCCAGCCAGGACAATACCAGGCCCCTGACCCCGGGCTCCAATCCTTCGTGGATCCCGTCGAGGACCACCACCTTCGGGCCTCCCACGGTCGCGCGGGCCAGCGCCACCAACGCTCGACGTTGCGAACACAGAGCGCACACTTTTCGGTCTCGATCCTCGATCACCCCCAGAAACCCCAGCACCTCTTCCGCCTCATCGACGGCCTGCGCCATCGATCCCCTCACGACCATCGGCAGCACCACGTTCTCCACGGCCGTGCGCTCCTCGAGCAATACGGGCTGTTGACTGCAACTTCCCAGGCTGCGCCGCACCTCGGATAACCCCTTCTTCCCCAGCCTCTGCACATTTCTTCCCGCCACCACCAGACGACCCCTCGCAGGTCTGCGCCTTAGCGTCACCACCTCGAAGAGAGCGCTCTTCCCCACCCCCGAAGGACCGACGATCTCATGCCACTGCCCCTTGTCCATCTTCAGTGACAGCCCCTCTACCACCGGTCTTCCCCCCTCTACATCGGGAATTGTCACGTCGAATAATGCGATCATGGATCGTCCGCATACCGAAAGCGGTCTCTACAGCTATTGAGCCTCCCCGCTGAGATAACCATCGACTTCGCAAAACCGAGCCGCCGCGTACGCCTTTCCGACTTCCGATTTCCGATTTCCGATTCCTCTCCCACTGGATACGGATTCACTTTCGGACTGGAAAATGGAGCTTTCGGAGACGATTTGCTCCCGCGCATCGGCAGTCCTACGCAGCCCGTCGCAGCGACTGCCGATAGCGGGGACGCTATCGTCTCCGAAAAACCCCTCTTATGATCAGTCCGTGCTTCGCTGTGTTGTCGAGATAGCCGCATAGATACTGGCCGAGAGTGGATCCGGATCGAGTGGGCCTCTTTCTTTTCTTTTTGTCCTTCCTCGTTGTTCATCCCTCCCGATGACAACCGATCTGCCTACCCGAGCGCCTCTTCCACCAGGCTCGTCAACGACAGGTCTTCGCCGGGCTCCTCACAGCCCGTCCAGGCCGACACCCCCGTCGCCGGGAACTCCACGGGCACCGCCGACGCCGCACCCCGGGTATCGGTGGTGGCGAATTGCCCCACCGCCGACGCCGGCATCCGGTCCGTCTCTCCCGTAAATACTTCGTCTTCGTCCATCTTGGGTGGGGCATCCATTCGCGCCGTCGACGCTCCCGTCGACTCCTCGGCCAACCCCTTTTCCGCGCCTCCTGCCCCTGCGGCCTTCAGCCCCTTTAGCTTGTCTTTGAGGGCCGACAGTCCCACATGCTCCGCGCCGCCAGGATCCTGCCAGCCCTCTTTTTTTGCTTCCTCCTCCAGCGACTCGATTCCCTCTTGCTCCAGCTCCACCGCCCCCTGGGGCACTCGATCCTGACCGGGCCGAAACTGCTCGGTCTTCTCCTCCACCACCTCCTCGGGCTTCTCCACCGGATCTAGCCCCACCATCTCGTCGTATTTGCCGGCCAATAATTTCTTGAACAGGCTTCGGTGGCTGGCCTTCATGATGGCCTTGATTTTCTTGTTGCGCTCCTTGCCCTCCAATCCCTCGATGTGCTCCGAGTAGTTGGTGATCTTGGTATCCAGGATCGCGCCCCCATGAAATAACTGGGTCTCGATGCTGCTGTCGTTCGAACCCCGGTCCTCGGTCTGAATATGAAAGGTCTTTCCCCGGTGGTCCACATCGTTGTTGTAGCCAATCAGCATAGTTTCTCTCCCTTCGCGCTCCTTCTACCTCGCCTCCGAGTCCAACTTTGTCGTCCGACAGTGTGCAACGCCGATCGGATCGACGCAACTACCGTTACTCATCGGCTTCGTCTTCCCCGCCTTCGTCGTCCTCTTCTTCTTCCTCGCACAATTCCTCGGCCTCGTCCCACTGCGCCTTCGCTGCAACTTCTCCCACCACCGCTACCTCCTCCTTCCATGACTCATTTTGTACCTTAATTGTGCACAAAAAAGACCGCCCCGTCGCAATCGACGGGGCGGTCTTTTTTCTGGGACGATGTGAAGTGATTCCTCACCGAACGAGTCGGCTACGAAATCATCTTACATCAAGCCCTGATCATCTCACCTGGATTCAGCAGGCATCCATCCAAGCTTCGAGCTCCGCATCACAGGGAGGATCTTCGGCTTCGAAGTCCTGGGTCTCGTCGTATTCGTCACAACTCAGAGCGCCGAGACACTCATAGTACTCGACAGTGGCGTCTTCGCACTCGTCGCTGATATCTCCCTCTTCGCCTTCGCCGTCGTCGTCGACATCACAAATCATGCCGTACAGATCTTCATCGCACTCCGAAAGCATGTCGCAATACGCGTCAAGTGCGTCTTCGACATCGTCGCCACAGGCCATGATTCCGGCACAGAAGCCGAGGGCCAGCAAGGTTATCATCAGTCGCTTCAGGTTCTTCATGAGTCTTCCTCCGTAATTGCGTAACAAAACACCCAGAGACTACACGCCTTTGGGAACTCTTCGGACACCGTAATACGTCCGAGCGACCCCTTTGTAAAGATAAATTCCACGCTACGCAAATGTTTTGGGGAATTTTTTTTGTTCCCTCTCAAACCGATCGACCATCAAAGGAATCCGTTGATCTTCTAAGAAGATCGCTGTATGGCAGACGGCTCGGGTGCCCCTTTCTCAGGAGTTCGAAATATGGAGAACCGGCAAACACGCCCCATCGGAATCTTCGACAGCGGCGTGGGGGGACTGACGGTGATGCGGGCGATCATCGAGCGGATGCCCGGCGAGGATCTGATCTATCTGGGCGACACGGCGCGGGTTCCCTATGGCAATCGGGGCGCCGAGACGGTGCGCTGCTACGCCGTCAACGCCGCCGCACTGCTGGAACGTCATCAAATCAAGGCTCTGGTGGTGGCCTGCAATACGGCCTCGGCCTACGGCCTGGCCGCCCTTCGCGACAAACTCTCCATCCCGGTCTTCGGTGTCATTAGTCCCGTGGCCCGACGGGCAGCGATACTCTCCGAATCAGGCTCCATCGCCGTCTTGGGCACGCGGGGAACGATCCGAAGCCGCGCATACCAGAGGGCATTATTGGAGCTTCGGCCCGAACTCGACGTCCACCCCGTGGCCTGCCCACTTCTGGTGCCTCTGGCCGAAGAGGGATGGCTCGACGGCACGGTCACCCAGCAGGTACTCGAACACTACCTGGCCGACCTCGTTCCCACCGAGGTGGACACCCTCATTCTCGGCTGTACTCATTACCCGATCTTGCGCGACGCCATCGCCGGTGTCACCGAAAGGCTTCTGACAGGACCGACGACCCTTCTGGACTCCGCTCGCGCCACCGCCGAAGCGGTGGCCCAGAAGTTGGGCGACGCCGGATTGCTGAAGGAGACCGACGCAGAGGGAACTCGCCAATTCTTGCTCACCGACCTCCCCGAGGGATTCGTAGAGACGGCAGAGCGCTTTTTCGGGCGACCGCTACAGCAAGAGTGCGAACATGTCGATATCGTCGACACGACCGGCGAGTAGTCCCTACCTACCCATTACCCGCTTTTCCACCCACCACCCGTTTTCTACCCACCACCCGTTTTCTACCCACCACCCGCTTTTCAACCCATTACCCGCTTTTCAACCCATCACCCGATTTTCACCCTGTGTATCTCCCAACTTCTGTCCACCCACATCACGCTCTGGTCGGGGATCTCTTCCCAGTCGTCGTCATCGACCCCGTTGGCTACCAGCAGCGCCCGGAAGCGGTCGTGCATCACCGTCTTCGGCTTGTGGCCGGCGAATAACGGTTCTTCCTCTGGCTGCTCGATTCCCTCGATGAGTCGGTAATGCAGGCTTCCTCCGATACGTGCGCCCACGATGCACCGATCCGTCACCGCCACCACCTGCAGCGAGCCCAACCCATCATCGCCGTTATTCGTATTGAGCTTTTGCAACTGCACCATCGTCTCCGCCAACTTGTCGGCATACATCTTCGGTCGCTCCCCCTGCGGGGTCTTGGATAAATCAGACTCCACTTTTGTCACAAAGATGTGGAAGATCAGCTCCGCCATCGTCGTGCCCTCGATATTTCGGCGCACGTGATCGGGAACGGTCTGTCGAAGGGCGTCATAGGTGTCGCGAAGTCCCTGACTCGCTCCGCTTTGAGCATAGACCCACTTGCGATAGCGAAAGGGCTGCAACTGCTTCGTCCCCGCCCGTCCCCGGCTCTTGTGGCGCACATGCCCCACCATCGATCGCGACGGAATATCGGCCAGCAGTGACGGCACGTCCACGGAGGCCGCCTTGCGCTTCGGGTGCTTGCGAAGCAGCGATCGGCCGTCCTGCAGATATCCCACTCCGAGGCCGATTCGCTCCTCCGGGGCGATGGCCCGCAATGGCTCGCCGGCTTGTTTCATCACCTCCGCCGTCAAGCTGTCGTCACTGCAAATATAACCAAAAACCTGCGACATATTCTGTCTCCTCACCGTGCTTTACGTCCTTGCCTCGCTGCCATTCCCCCGGGATGACAAATCGACTCCTCTCTGGGATCATCACCGGTGACCACCACCGACTCTGCTCCCTGGTCGCTTATGCAAAACTCAGACCGTCGAACCTCGTTAATGCTCTCCCTGGCCTTCCTCGGCCTGGGATGCGCCTGTTACGCCCACCCCGGCCAGGCTTACGACGACGATCCCCACCAATGGGAACGATACGCCATCGAAGCCTGCGAGCGCGGTGACCTTCGCGCCTATCGGGCCTTCGCCGAGCGAGCGAACCTCGACGAGGACACCCACCACTGCCACGGGCCCGACGATTCACAGGATAACATGGTCAAAGGGGCGGACTAAAATTCTTTTCGTCCGCCCCCTGGGCCTCACTACCATATTGGACAATTCCCAGCCGCCGCGTATTTCCCACGACTCCTGGTGGCCCCAATCCTCATCGCCCATCACTCGCCAAGCAATTCTTCGAACTCATCGGCCTCCAACTCACCCTGGTCCATCAAAAAGAGCAATTCCTCCGCTGACCACTGTGCTCCCAGGGGAAGCGCCGTACCCAGTTCGCGGGCCTGCCAGCCCGGATCGGCGCCGGGGGCGATCCAGGCTCCCAGGCTCTCTGAAGCCGAGGCCGCAGAGCGCACGAAGGCCGTATCCGACTCCGCCCCGCTGATCTCGGCCACCACCGACGCCGGCCAGTGTCCGTAGCTTGCGACATTTTCTCCCGCCACATGCGGCATCGGCGCCACCAACAAGACGATCAGAACAAGGGAATAGCCCAATAGCCAGGGCCGATAGGTTCCCCGCTTCACCCATCTATTCAACACCGCCGGCACGGCAAAGACGAAGATCGCCGCCACCACGGCGATGAGCCACCCTGCCGAGATCCACTGCCCCAGATAGGCCCCCATCACCCACAAGAGCACCACGGCGGGGGCAAACCAAAGCACGGTCTTCACCGTTGCCAGCGCGATCTTCTTTCCCCGCGACGGCGCCCCCTCTTCCCCTTCCTTTGGCGCTGCCTTCTTGGCCGGTTTCGCTCCCTTCTTCTTGCCCTCTTTCACAGGCCTCTTATCGGCCTTCTTCGGCGCCGTCAGCTCGCCATTTTGCTCCAGAGCCGCAAATTCGCGGGCCAGCGCGTCATCGTCGTCTTTCGTCGCAGTCGACTTCCCCTTCGGCTTGCTCGGCGAAGAGTCTCCCGCGTCCAACTCCGCCAGAAAGGAATCGATATCGCCGATATCATCGTCGACGTCGGTCTTCGATCCTCCCCCGGAAGAAGCCCGCCCCTCCAGATCGCGCAAAAGGGCGTCGTATTCGCTGTCGCTCAATCCGTTGTCGTCGCTCATTGTCTCGGCCTCCGCGAATCCCTGCTCCATCGTCAAAGCAACGATGGAAGAGCTTGCTTTCTGATCTCAAGCTAAGTGTATGGGGCGACGAAGCAAACCGTCGCCGTCCACTCCGCCCTCAAGCTTGCTACCAACAAAACAAAAAAAAGCCACCAACCCTTCCGGGTCGGTGGCTTTCTGGGTGCTGGGTGCTTCGTAGTTGACACCGGCCGAAGGCCGGCACCCAATACCTGCCCTAATACCCAATACCTGCCCTAACTCACTCCCCGGCGGCTGCCTCTTCCTCGATGGTTCCGAAGCGCTTTTTAATCTCCTCCGGAAGCTCTTCGGGCTCGTCGACGCGGTGGCGAAGCTTCTGATACTGCCGCGCTCCCGTTCCCGCCGGGATGAGCCGACCCATGATGACGTTCTCCTTGAGGCCGCGAAGATAGTCCACCTTGCTGGCCAAGGCCGCCTCGGTAAGCACCTTCGTGGTCTCCTGGAAGCTCGACGCCGAGATGAAACTCTCCGTCGATAGCGACGCCTTGGTGATCCCCAGCAACAGATCCTGGGCCACCGCCGGTAGTGCTCCCTTGGTGACCAGCTTTCGGTTGACCTCCTCGAAATGCGGTCGGTCCACCTGCTCGCCAGTCAAGAAGTCGCTGTCGCCCACTTCCACGATCTGGACCTTGCCCAGCATCTGGCGCACCACGACCTCGATATGCTTGTCGTTGATGTCGACGCCCTGCAGGCGGTAGACCTCCTGGATTTCGTCCACCAGATACTTCGCCAACGCCTTTCGGCCCTTGACGCGAAGAATATCGTGGGGGTTTTCCGAACCCTCCATCAAGGCCTCGCCGGCGCGCACCCGATCTCCCTCGAGCACCGTAATATGCTTGTTCTTTGGGATCTTATACGCCTTCGGCTCACCCACGTCGGGGGTGACGATGACGGTGCGCTTGCTCTTGGTCTCACGACCGTAGGAGACGACCCCACCGATCTCGGTGATGATCGCCTGCTCCTTGGGCGTGCGGGCCTCGAAGAGCTCGGCCACCCGGGGAAGACCACCGGTGATGTCCTTATTCTTCGTCGTCTCCCGGGGGATCTTGGCCAGGATCTGACCGGGCGCCGCTTTTTCGCCTTCATTGACGAAGATCGCCGCTCCCACCGTCAAGAAGTGGCTGGAGAGGATCTTGCCGCTCTTGCTTCCCTCACGGATGGTGATCCGGGGACGGATGGAGGAGTCGCGGCTTTCGATGATCACCTTTCTCGAAAGACCGGTATTCTCGTCGACGCGCTCCTCCATGGAGATGCCCTCTTCGAGATCCTCGAATTTGACGATTCCCGCCGATTCGGTAAGCACCGGAGTCGCGAAGGGTTCCCACTCCGCCAGGGTCGCCCCCTGTTCGATCTCATCGCCGTCGCTGTAGTACAGCCGGGCACCGTAGACCAGCGGATAGCGCTCGCGCTCCCTTCCATCGTCGTCCACCACGGCCACCTCGGCGTTACGGGTGGTGACGATATTGACGGTCTGGCCGCCCTCCTCGCGAGCCACGAGTTGCATATCGTACATC
>SLPW01000156.1 GCA_007131755.1 Myxococcales bacterium
AGCTCTGATGTGCGGTCGCAGGGGAAGTTGAAGTTGATTTAAGATCGGAGATCGGAGATCGGAGATCGGAGATCGCCGGAGCAGCCTGTGGGGCAGCCTGCGGAGAAGCCTGCGGGGCAGGCTGCTCGCCAGTGGCGAGATGGCCGAGAGCCCGAAACGACGTATTCATGGTCTCCAAAAAGGCCTGGTGGGCCTGGGCGGTGGTCTCCTGGAAGGTCTTGTGGGCCTCGGCGGTCTGGCGCTGTTGTTCGCGGAAGGCGTCGATCCAACTCGGGCCCGCCTGCTGTGGACTCGCGTGAGCGCGGGGCTGCCGAGAGGCTCCGTTGGACTGCTGGGGAGTGGGCGTCGATTCGTCGGTATTTCGCTTGGTCATGGTCGTGGAAACCTCGGTCTTCGTGACGGGGGGCGGTTCGGGGAGTTCTCGTTTGATCTCTTCGATGAGTTCCGGCGGCTTTGGGCGCGGCTGGGGCTCGGGGCGCGGGTCGTCGCCGGGATAGGGTTTGTTGTAGTTGGTGCCCTTGATCTTGACCGTAAAGGGAGCCTCGTCGACGTCGCGGGGATCGGAGACTTCCTCGTAGTCGCGCCACAGGGGGGCGAAGTCGAGGTCGACGCCGCGGGTGGCGAGGTAGCCGATGGCGCCGAACAAAGACTTGATGCCGCAGACGCCGCGGCGGTCGACGTGGACGGCGTGGTGAGGTCGATCAGACAGGCATTTGGTGACGAGTCGGGTCAGCGTGCTGTGGGGGCCGACCTCGACGAAGGTGCGCACGCCGCGCTCGTAGATGGCGTCGATCTGCTCCACGAATCGCACGGGGCGGGCCAGTTGGCCGGCAAGAGTGTTGCGCATCTCGTCGGCGTCGTCGGGGTAGACGTCGGCCAGCGAGTTTGAGTAGACGTCGAAGTTTGCATCGGCGAAGTCGATGTCCTTCAGAAAGTCGAAAAAAGGCTCTTCCGAGTCGCTGACAAGAGAGGAGTGAAAGGCGGTGGACACGGACAGGCGGGTGTAGGGGATCTTCTCGTCGTCGAGCTTTTCCTCGACGGCTTCGATGGCGTCGGTGGCGCCGGAGAGGACGCATTGGTTGGGGCTGTTGTGGTTTGCGATCACCACGTCGGTGTCCCACTTTTCGAGCAAGGTCTGCAGCTCGTCGGCCGTGGCCCGCACAGCGCTCATGGTCCCGGAGATATCCGAGGCGTCGGCCATGAGTTCGCCGCGCTTTCGAGATACGCGCAGCATGGATTCTTCGTCGAGGACGCCGGCGGCGGCCAGCGCCGTGATCTCGCCATAGCTGTGGCCGGCGGCGCAGGCGGGCTCAAGACCCATATCGCGCAGGATAGACAGGACGCTGAGGCTGGTGGCGCCCAGGGCGGGTTGGGCCCACTCTGTGGCGGTGAGGCGATCCTTTTGCTTCTGCCGCTCTTCATCGGTGAAGGCGGGGATGGGAAAGACCACCTCGTGGAGGGAATGGGTTTCGTCGAGGTCGAGATCGGCTGCGCGGTCCCAGACTTCGCGGGCTGTGTCGAAGTGCATGGCCCACGGAGCGCCCATATCGAGGTATTGGCTTCCCTGGCCGGGAAATAAAAAGGCGACGTCGCCTGCGTCGACGCCCAATGCGTAGTGGATGCCGTCGGGAGAGGAAAAGGAATGCTCCGGGGTGGCGTCGATGGTCTCGGCGGCGCGCTGAAGCTTCTTTGCCAGATCTTCTTCGGAGGTGGCGACGATGGCCAGCCGGGCCGGCTTTTTGACGTCGAAGTCCTGCTGGGAGGTCTTCGCTACGTAGGAGAGGAGGTCCTGCCTGTCGAGGTCGCCGGCCAGTTCGCGGCATCGGGCGGTGAGCTCTGCGGGGTCGTCTGCGCAGAGGAGGACCAGCTCTGTGTCCAGGGTGCGCATGCGGGCTGCCTTGTTGCCCGGGCCCGTATATTCCTCGAGGGTGACGTGGAAGTTGGTGCCGCCGAAGCCGAAGGCGCTGACGGCGTTTCTGCGCGGATGGTCGCCGGCGCGGATCCAGGGCCGGGGGCGAGTGTTGATATAAAAGGGCGATTCGTCGAGCCCCAGATCCGGGTTGGGAGCGTCGACCTTGATGGTGGGAGGCAAGATCTTGTGCTGCAGGGCGCCGACGATCTTGAATAATCCGGCGGCACCGGCGGCGGCTTTGGCGTGACCGATCTGGGATTTTACGCTTCCCAGGGCACACCAGCGATCGTCGGGGTCGTCGACGGCGCCGAAGACGGCTTTTAGGCCGCGGGTCTCGGCGGCGTCACCGGCGGGTGTCGCCGTGCCGTGAGCCTCGACCAATTCCACGGTCCTCGGGCTGTAGCCGGCGTCGTCGTAGGCGCGCTGCAAAGCCTTTGATTGGCCCTCGGGCCGGGGGGCGTAGATGCTCTTCGCGCGGCCGTCCGACGAGGATCCAACGCCACGGATGACGGCGTAGATCTTGTCGTCGTCGCGCTCGGCGTCGTCGAGGCGTTTTAGGGCGAACATGCCCAGACCCTCGGCCATCATGGTGCCGTCGGCCTGGTCGGAGAAGGGTCGGCAGTCGCCGCTCCTCGATAGCGCTCCCGTCTTGGAGAAGCACATATACATCAGGATATCGTTGAGGGCGTCGACGCCGCCGGTGATCATCATATCGGCCTGGCCCATGGCGAGCTGGTTGATGCCCACCTCCAGGGCGGCCAGGGAGCTTGCGCAAGCGGCGTCGATGACGCAATTGGTGCCCCCTAAGTCAAAGCGATTTGCGATGCGGCCGCTGACGACATTTCCGAGCAGTCCCGGAAAGGTATTCTCCTCCCAGGGGACGTACATCTCGGCGATCTTCTCCGAGATGGCCTCCACCTCGGCCTCGGTCAGCCCGCTTCGGCGCATGCCCTCTTCCCAGACCGGCTTCTGGAGGCGCCCTGCCATATGCAAGCACAACTCGGTGGTGGAGGCGACGCCGAGGACGGCGCCCATTCGGGAGCGATCGACCTCTTCGAAGGGGCCGTCGAAGGCGTCGTCCAAAAGTTGCTTTGCCACGATCATGGCCAGAAGTTGGCCCGTATCGGTGGCTGCCAAAATATTGGGGGGGACGCCGTACTCCATAGGGGCGAAGTCGACACCCTCCAAAAAGGCGCCGCGACGGGCGTAGGTCATATCCGGCCCGTCGTCGGGGTCGTGGTAGTCCTCGAGGAGCCAGTGCGACGGCGGAACCTCTTGGAGGAGATCCGTGCCGGCGAGGATATCCTGCCAGAACCCGCGTGCGTCGTGGGAGCCTGGGAAGAGGGCGCTGACTCCGACGATGGCGATGGGTGTGGGAGTGGGCATTGTCTGAGCCTTGTGAGAGTCGGTCGGGCTATCCGTGGTGGTCGGTGTGCGGGGTTGCCCTATTTGATGACGGGCTACCGACGGTATTTGGTATGCCACGTCATTCTATTTGGGGCGCCTGAACTGCGGCGCATAAGATTTGTGGGACGAGCTATCGACGGTGTTTGGTTCATGCAAGGGGGGTCGGTTCGTAGGTGAAGGCGGCGGCCGGGAGATGGACGCCGTAGCTTCGGGCCTGCTGGGCGCGGGTGATCTGGGCTGCGCCTTCGAGAATATTCAGGGCGATCTGGACGACCCCTCGGTGGGTCGGGTCTTCGAGAAACGTGTCCTGCACCCATTCGTTGAAGGCGCCCTGGGCCGGGCCGCACCACAATTGGTAGTCCAGTCGGCGATCGCTGTCGCCGTCGATGGGCCAGCGGCTCGACTTTCCGAGATACCATCGAAAGACGAGCGCCATCTTGTGGCGGGGGTTTTTCTGCGCCTTTTCAACCTGTTCGGGGTCTTCCGATTGCCAGAAGTCGCGGGTCTGTCGCCAGATCTCGTCCAGGGGAGCGCGAAAGAGCTGTTTTTCGAGCTGAGCGCGCTTGTCGTCGGGGATGTCATGAAGGCCGTCGTGACGGCGGTAGAGATCGCCCAGAAGATTGGCCCGGGCGGCGAACATGGTGCCCCGGGACAGGACCTGGACCTGGGCGCCGATCTCGAACATATCCGCCGAGGGACAGCGGGCGACGTCCGTGCGCGAGGCGCCGGCCAGCATCTTTTTTGCGTCGTCGGCCACATCGGCTTCGACGGAGCATTGGTTGATGGAGCCCGTAAGCACGTAGGCGGCGCCCAGCGCAAAGGCTGCTGCGGCGGCGGTGGGAGTGCCGATGCCTCCTGCGGCGCCGACGCGAATGGGCCGCTCGTAGCCGCGCTCCTCTGCGATCTTCGTCGCAAGATCGTTGATGGCGGGAAGCAGCGCCGTCAGAGGCCGACCGTCCGTATGGCCTCCGGAGTCGGCCTCGGCGGTGATATCCTCGGCCACGGGGATCCGCGAGGCGATCTGAGCTTCGGCCTCCGTCAATTTTCCCTGCCGCACAAGCTCGTCGAGCATCCGTTTCGGGGCGGGCTCCAAGAAGCGTCGCGCCACCTCGGCGCGCGAGACCTTGGCGACCACGTGGTTTCGGCGAATCACCCGGCCCTGGGCGTCCGCAGTCAGGCCCGTGGCGGCGTATTGGACCAGCGGCGGCGTAAGCTTCATAAAGGCCGACGCGGAGACGGTGCTGACACCGCGGGCCAGGAAGAGTTCCACCACCTGCTGTTCGATATAGGGCTCATTCGGGGAGTGGATGAGGTTTGCGCCCCAGGGCAGATCCGTATTGCCGATGGCGCCGTCGATGATGTTCAGATCGCGCTCCACCCGCGCGGGGCTTAAGCCAGCGCAGCCGAGAAAGGCCAGCATCTGTGAGCGGGCCATGGAGATCACCATCTCGGCGCTGGCGATCCCGCGGGCCATGGCACCGGCCACGTAGGGAAAGCGCACTCCGTGGGCCTCACAGAAGCTGCGATCGCCGAGCCACTCCGGATAAAGCGGAGGCAGAGTGGCCATCCACAGACAGTCCGATTCAGTGGTGTCGAAATTTCCGGGGGTCAGATATCCGCCGCTGGCGAGCCCCAGATGGCCGGTGCGGGGATCGGCGACGACGTGGATCGTCTCGCGGGTTCGGCGCAGATATTCGACGAGCGGGGGGCCGCCAAAGGTCGGGGCTATCTGGTTGGGGCTCCAGACGCCGAGGGGACGCAATTCGCCGCGGGGGATCGTGGCGTCGAGGTGGCTCATATGGGGATCCATCGTCAATCGAAAACAGAAAGCGATGCATTCGTGAGGACGAGGATTAGCCGATTGTCAGCAGGCTGGCAACCGGATCGGTCTCAGGGGCGCGATCTCGGTCTCGGTGTCATCATGTAGGCTTCGCAGGATATAGCTCGCGCCTCCGAGCTTCGAACCACCGCATCAGTCCTTCAACGTATCCCCCCCCACCCTCATCGAAGCCACAGAGGTCCTCTCCCCGGTGGGGCTGACAATTGCGCTTAAGTCACGGGAATAACTCTATGTAAAGCCGGTCGCGTTCTCGTGTTCTCGTTCTCGTGGTCGTTCTCGTGGTCGTTCTCGTGGTCGTTCTCGTGGTCGTTCTCGTGGTCGTTCTCGTGGTCGTTCTCGTGGTCGTTCTCGTGTTCTCGGTCTCGAGGTCGAGGTCGAGGTCGAGGTCGAGGTCGAGGTCGAGGTCGAGGCCGAGGTCGACGCCGAGGTCGACGCCGAGGTCGATACCGATGCCGGTCTGAGAAGCCGGGGGTGTGCATCAATGCTATGCTTTATTCCAAAAACTTAAGCGCAATTCAGAGCCCGGCGGGGGAGAAACCGAGCGAAGCGAGGAGAGGGGGCAGCGGGTAACCCCAACCACACCACTTGGAGCCGATCGCATCCCTGCTATCGGAGCGCCGCCAGGCGCTGGTCACTGCGAATGGGGAGAAGTTAATGGCCTTCGATGGAGGTCTGGGGTGCTCGGAGGGGCCCTGCGCACACCCCGGGGTCTAGGGCCTGTCGGGCGATCGCTAGCGGTCCAGTCTGATTCACCGGCGGCGCAAGGCACGCCGGGGTCTAGGGCCTGGAGAACAATGAGCGATGGAGCCGATGACATCCTGTCATCGTATCCCATCGGCGATGCCCTGGGGAGCAATCGCTTCAGGTGGGACGACCATCAAGGTCAATACCCGGCCAGCAGTGATCAGCGCCTTTCGGCGCTCCGATAACAATGATGTTATCGGCTCCAGGGCGTGTGATGATCAGACTTGGCAACTTCCCACCGCAGGAAGGCTTGTCCTTCCGAGGATGTCACGCGCTGTCCAGCGTGACCGAGACAGCCACGGGGCCTTTGGCCCGTGGAGGACGATGAGATGAGCCGACGCATGGGGGCAACCCGACGCCCATCACGGGCCAAAGGCCCCGTGGCTATTCATGTCGGCCGCAAACAACGCGGACGATATGCTCGGCAGCCAAGGCGTGCCTGCGCGGAGGTGGGTTGAGAAAAATTGCCAGTCCCTGGGATCAAATCCCGAAAAACTCCTCCACTTTTCGGGCGTCCACCTCGTCCAGGAGGCGCTGCAGGAGTTCTTCGTCTTCACGGATGCGCTGGCCCAGGACCAGGAAGTCGTCGAAGTTGATGCCCTGTTCGTGGACCACGTCCTCTTTTTCGGCGACGTATTGCTGTTGGATGCGCTGGACGTCGCCGGGGGATTCGGCCTCGGAGACGCGGTGGTAGTAGGTATTTTCGTCGGCCTCGAGCTGGCGCTCGAGTTCGTAGAGGGCCCGCAGGGAGTCGGCAAATCGGGAGAGAAGATCGTCGTCGACGTCAGTGACCAGGCTCGGGTCGGAGGGGAGCTCCGAGGGGGGAGCGGCAGGACGCTCGGTTTGTCCGGTGGCGGCGAAGGCGTCGGCGGCGGTGGAGTGGGTTGGCTCCGGATCTTCGCGCTCCAACTCGGGAGAGGAAGAGCAGGCGAGGAGGGTCAGGGGGAGTAGCGCGATTAGGAGTTTTTGAAGCATTTTTGAGTGCCTGGTGGTTGTAAGGTGGGTCGTTTTGGACAACTACGAACTACAAATGAAAAAGGCAAAAAAGGAATCGGAAGTCGGAAGTCGGAAATCCGAAATGCGTCGTCGTACGGATGGTGGTCGATTGCCCGGTTCCGACTTCCGATTTCCGACTTCCGATTAGAATTTCCTCTTTTTAAATTTGCAGTTGTAGTTGTTGCAGTCGTTGAAGTTGTCTCAGTCCTCCAATCCCTCGGGAATGGTACTGGTCTCCAGAAAGCGTATCAACGCCTGACGCATGATGCGCTCTTCGACGAGCCCCGTGCCGATGAGGTTGGTCTGTTGGATGGGGTCGTCGACGTAGTCGTAGAATTCGTCGGAGTTGGTGGTCAGATCCATGATGTATTGGTAGCGGCCGTAGATGACGGCCCGGGTGTGGCGGCGGGGTCGGGAGTAGGAGTTTTCCTGAAAGACCATGCGCTCCTCGTCGGGTTCGGCGCCGTAGTATACCGGTACCTGGCTGACCATGGTGGTGTCGTCGGGGATGGGAATGTCGGCCAGATCGAGGACGGTGGGGAAGAGATCGCTCAGGGCCACGGGGGGATCGACGTTTCGGGGTTTGACGCCGGGGCCGCGCACGATCTTGGGGACCTGGGTGACGATGCGGTAGAGGTTTCGGGCGTGGGGGTCGGAGCCGTGTTCGTCGAAGTTCTCGCCATGATCGGCGCTGAAGATGGTAAAGAGCGGTCGATCCAGCGACTCCTCGACCTCGTAGATGAACTCGAGTAATTCGCCGAAGTAGCGGTCCGTATAGGTGAGTTCCTCGTCGTAGCGTCCCAGCCGGTCGTCGCCGTAGCCGATGTCGGGGTGGTGGGTATAGGGGATGTGGGGATCCCAATAATGGACCCATAAAAAGAAGGGTTCGTCCGAATCGGCCAGTTTTCGCAGAGCGTCGATTGCCTCTTCGGTGACGGTAGGGGCGACGAGGCGCACCTCGCGGCCGCAGACGTTGTCGAAGCGCTCAAATCCCCAGCGGATGCCCCAATATTCGCGCTCGAAGACGGTGCCGCACATGATGGCCTTGTTGGTATACCCCGCCTCCTCGAGGAGGACGCCGAGCATGGTCTCCTCCTCGGAGATGGGGGGCGGAAATCGGTTTCCGTGCTCTAATTTGACCTGAAAGGGGGTCTTTCCGGCCATCATGGACCAGAAGCTGGGGCCCGTGCCGGAGTCCTGGGCGAAGGCACGGTCAAAGACCAGGTTTTCGGCGGCGAAGGCGTCCAGATTGGGCGTGGTGTCTCGGTAGTGGCCGCGAAAGCCCAGGCGGTCGACGCGAACGGAGTCCCAGGTGACGAGGATGAAGGCCGGGTTTTCGTCGAAGTGGGGGCGGTCGTATTCGGGAATGTCTTCGCGGGCGAAGGGGCGGTCGAAGGCCGGATCGAGGCAGCGCTCCTCGAATTCTGCGCGGGGAGTCCCGTCGACGGGGTTTCCATCGCGACCCAGGGGCGGACAGTCGCTGCGGTCGAAGAGGCGATCCAGATTGACGTGGCGGTGCAGGTGATGAAAGGCGAATTGCGATGCTTCGCCATGGAGGACGACCAGGCGTCGCGCGTCGGGCTGTTGGCTCGTGGTGCCCACGGCGATGGTGGCGATGAGCGGCGCCGTCCAGAGGGCGTGGCGCATCAGCGGTGGGATGGCGAGCCTTCGCTCCAGGGTATGGGCAACCGCGAGGTGGAGGATGATGGCTGAAGTGGCGAGTGCGAAGGTGATGCCTTCGAGGGCGATGAAGAGTTCGGCGTTGACGTAGGCCAATGTCGCGGCGGCGAAAGTGCCAGTGAGGGCGACGGCGCCGACGAAGAGGGGAGTGTTTAGCCAGCGCAGCCGACGGTCCTTTCGAAGGGCGCTCAGCAGGGCCGTCAGGCCACGGCGAAGGATGAGCGCTGCGACGAGGGCCGCCGTGGCGAGGACCAATTGGAGGACGAAGCTGACGGCGGCGATGAGGTGCGCTACCTCGCGATTTTCGATGAGGTGGGTGGTGGTGAAGACCGAGGAGGCTGCGAAGAGTGCGAAGGCGACAAGAGCGCTGAGGGCTGTCGCCAGGCGTCGGGGATCCCGATCGCTGTGGCGTTCATTCCAGTAGCGGCGAATGCCGTTGGCAGCGGCGTCGGTGATGGGCGTCAGCGATGCCGCTCCGAGTGCCAACCTGGCGACCAGCCCCGTGGCGCCTGTCCACAGGGTGGCGCCGAGGATCCAGAGGCCGACGATCTTCGCGAATCCAATGACGTATCCCGTGCCGTTCACGCCGGTAGCCGACGTGACGGAGAGCGCCCAGTCGGCGACGCCGACGATGGCGAAGGCCATCAGGGCGGCGCGAAACCAGGCGCCGAAGGTGTGGGTGGTATTATCGCTGCGATCGGACATGGGCTACCGGGGGGATTGGGTCCCTTCGGGAGATAGTACA
>SLPW01000515.1 GCA_007131755.1 Myxococcales bacterium
TCGGTGAGCTCCGAACGAGCGAAGCAGGGCGGGAAGGAGTTCATCGGAACCGACGTCATCACCGAAGACCAGCGGCAACGTCGACGCCCACAGACCGGGAGGATCGAGGTGAACGAGACGAAGAGCGACGGTGGACTCCACTGGCGGAGGCGTGCGTCCCTCGATCCAGCGCACCCTGGCGCCGCGCTGATCGCGAAGGCGACGCACCGCCATCGATGCCCGGTGGTGTCGCTCCACGACGTAGAGATCCCAGGATTCTTCTCGCAGGGCGCGGTGGACGAGGGCGTCGATGATGGGTACAGAAGGCTCTGACGCCCCCTGGTATGCGTCCAGGGTCAACCACTCGGCAATATGAGCGCGAGCCGTGGCGTCGATAGCCCGCTGTCCCGTAGTCTTCCAATGAGTGCAGAGCGCCGGCTCCTCGGCCTGGCGCCGAAGGTTGTTGACCGCTTCCTCCCACTGCCACTGCTCAATGGAGGCCGGCGGAACGTCGAAGGCGTATCGTCCGATGGCTTCGCTCATCGTCTTGCTCCTGGTTCGAGAAGAGTTGCCACGAGTTCTGTCCTACGTCCTATATTCGTTATCGAAAAAAGCGGCCGATCCTTTGCGTCGGATCCCAGCTTTTCCGGAGAAAGTGCCATGGGTTTTCATTCCGTAGAGCGCGTAAAATCAAGGCTTGATGAAGTTCTAAAAAAAGAAGAGCTGGACGCCGACGCCGTCGATGCTCTCTGTGATGCCCTGACGCCGAACGCTGCGGGAACTTGGCCCGGCGTGGAGGTGGTATTGCACGTCGTGGAGAGAACGGAGGTGGCCGAAGCGCTTCGCGATGGTTCGGCGCCGGAGCGACTGATGCAGGTGGTGAGCGAGGCCATCCGGGCCGTAGCCCCCCTGGTGGAGCGCTCGCCACAATATCCGCTAAACATCCAGGCCGAGCGCCTTCGAAGAGCCTTTGACCGAGAGGCGAAGAAATACGAGCTGGTGCGCCGTAAGATGAAGCAATGTACGGAAGATCGAGCAAAGAAGATCGCCGGCGCCTATCTGGAGACGTCACCGGCGCCTCTCTTTGCAGAAAAGCTCGCAGCGGAGTTCAGAGAGATCTTTGCAGGGGCTCTGGTGAGCCGGGAGGCGGGCCGTCGAGCGATCGCCAGTGACGAACGTCTGGTGCAACTACTGAAGTTCGAGACGCCCGTACAGGGAGAGACTGTCCAGGAGATGATGCAACGCCTCGACGAGATGGCTCGACAGATCGACGATCTCTCGGCGGCAGTGCGGTGGGCGGTCAGCCATGGCGAACCGGAAGAGGCGCTTGTGGGCGCAGCGCTGGCCGCGCGACGCGGATTGAGCCACGTATCCAGTGCTTTGTTGAGCCACGTCGTCCAGGCCAAACCCTTCGCCGCTCAGGCGGCGGCCTTTGCGGCCTGGCTCACCCCCTCGACGACACGCCACGTCCTGGCCCGATTTCTGGTAGACGTCCTCAACGACTCCACACCGCGACAGGAATACGGCATCGACGACGACGCCCTTCGCCGCTCCATCGTCGCCGCTCGTACCGTTCTACCCAGGATCGGAAGCCCCGTCGACGAGATCGCCCCCGTCGACGAGGAGGCCGAAGAGGTGGCACAGACGACGCTTCGAGCCTTCGAATTTTGTGGAGCCTCGAGGGTATAAGTAGTGGGAGGGGTTGAGCGCCCTGGGAATGAACACTTCCTACTCCTGGCCCCCGTCGTATTTCTCCATGGGGCGAAAGCCGGTGGGCCAGGCCAGGAGAACCGTGGGAAGACGACCGATCCTGGAGTTGAATCGCTCCACTGCCTCGTCGTAGCCGATACCGACGAATTCGATGTCCCCCGTAAGCTCGTCATAGCGCTGTATCAACTCCTCGAGCTGTGAATCCTCCTCGAGCTCCCCATCCCGTTGAGCAAGCGCTCGACAGCGCTCAAAGACCAGACGTTGCCTCTCGTCCATCTCACGGGCCTCGCTGGGCTCGAACCCCGATGACTCGCCAAGGCGTCGGCGCATCTCATCGATCCGATGCAAGAGTTCGCCTCCCACCTCCAGATGAGAACCGACGAGATTGACCATCTCGTCGAGCACATGGAAACGCTGCTCCAATCTGGAGTTGACCTTACTCCAGATATCGTCGACACGGCGACGCAAAAAATTCAGATCGCGAACGCTCATGAAGATCAACAGGGCGCAAACTGCAAATAGCGATAGCGCCGAGGCATATAACAAGCCCACCGGCTCGAGACGACCGCCGAACACCATCGAAGCGCGTAATCCCAACAAGGAGACAAAACCGATGGCCGCTGCCAGTAGGATGATTCCGTCACGTCCAACAGCCAGATGTAGTCGCTCCTCGGGGAGGTTCGACATCAAGAAGGGGGGACTGGACAGACCCCTGAGTTCGGAAGGACCGCTCTTGCTGAGGACCAGGCGGTCGTAATCTTCATTACATATCTCGGCACAGCCGAGGACATAGAGCGCTTCGCAATTGGCGGGGATACAGTGCTCTCCCCAGGGAGTGCCGACACTATAGTCGGTCTTGGCTTCGATTCCCGACAAGAGCACGTCGATGCAACCGGTGTCGTCGCGCAGCGTGAAGCGCCCGACGTGGCGCTTCTCACTGCCTTTCTTACTTCCTCCGGGACGCCCGGCTCGAAAATCATACCAGATGGAGGGCGTCTTCTTTTTCGGCGTTTCCACGGGATCATCGCATATCACGCGTCCGCAAAGGGCGTTGAGACCATAGGTCGCCTGGCCGATATCGCTGACCTCCAACACCTCCATGAGCCGCTTGAGTTGGATTCTCTCCATTCCACGATGAGCACATATCCCGGCGAAGAGTGCAAAAAAGATCAACAGCCCGAGCTCGTTCCAGTCGACCCTGGAAGAGATGGAATTTCCGGCGTCGGCGCTCACCGACGCCTCCGTCGATGGGAATGAGATGGTGGGAAATTCGTCGCTGTCGTAGTGGAGACTCTCCGGAAATCGGCGCAACTCACCATCGATGGTGGCCAGTTGTCTCGCCATGGTCTCTTGAAGCAGGCGAAGCTGATCTCGTTCTTCGTCGGATAGATGGTCGAGCTCTTCGAAGGGGATCGGCTCGTGCCATTTCAGCGCTGATGCAAATGAGTCCGTACCGACGATTCCGTCGAATTGGTGTTGCGTCGTATCCGATAGGTGTTGTGCAAAGGCGTGACGTGAGGCCACCGTATCCCGAGCGCTCTCGACGCTGGTCCAGACCAGGACTGCGCAGATCCCAAGGATCAAGATCAGTAGAGAGGTCGTGACGCGGTGAATTCGCAGGGCGTAGAGCAAGAAGATCAGCGCCGCCAGAACTCCCCCCATTCCCATCGTGATGAAGATCAGAGCCATCGTCGTCTGATGCCCGTGCAGTTCTGCCCGGCGAGCATCGTCGTTCGATAGGAAGGGGGTGTAGCCGATGGCGTCCCTTGTGAGGTCGATTCTGGATGTGATGAGGGGATCGTCCACAACCGGAGTGGCTTCGCCCAGAACGACAACCCTGTCTTTCGGCTCGACGCGGTACTCCAACCACCGGGTTTCGACGCGCCGGTCTTTGTGTCGCTTCCTTGCGATGATCTGAACATCCGGATCGACTTCGACGACGACGGCGCCGGAGTCGTCGCGCAGAATGAAGGCCCTGTGAAACACCTCGCGCGAGACATCGACCCACTCCGCGTCGTCGCCGATTCCCCGGCGCACCTGCTGGACGGCCTCTACGACCACCGACGGCGTCCGGGTCCATCCGTCCTCCACCAATTCGTCCAGAGCCTCCACCTCTCCCTCGAGGAGTACTGGCCCGGCGGGCGCCGCCGCCGCCGGAGTGGTCTCGAGCGGAGCGAAGGCGTCGAGGTCTCGATACTCTTCGAATCCCCTTTCCAGCGAAGCCACACCACAGGTGCCGGTGAGAACTGCCATCAGCGCAAAG
This sequence comes from Myxococcales bacterium, assembly GCA_007131755.1. Taxonomy (GTDB): domain Bacteria; phylum Myxococcota_A; class Bradymonadia; order Bradymonadales; family Bradymonadaceae; genus SLJM01. Next base: position 3,953 of record SLPW01000515.1, read on the forward strand.
ATTGCAAACTGAATCCGGGAATCTCTCAGGATGTAATGGAAGTCCAGCATAAACTGATTACGCGACGTCTCGGTCGACTTTGTCAACAGCGCGGATTCCACCGACCATGGCGGCGAGTCTCTCCGCGTTGTGGCGAGACGTTATGTCCCCTGCGCAGCGTGACTAATTTTCGAGTCCACGGCGCTCCCCCGGTCGGGCTGTCCACTCGGAGAGCCTCGCCATCCCGTGGGGAGCATAATCGACGACGAGCACCGCGCTCGTGCCAACACATAGGAGGTACTCTTATGGTCAGCCAGAACATCGAAAATAATATCCGCCGCGTCGCAGACATGATGAATACCGGGGATTTCACGGGCCTTCAGGAATTGGTGGCCGAAGATGCCACGTACCGGACGACCCTGGGGTTCAAGACGCAAGGACACGAGGAATTCAAGCAGCTTCGCTCCCTATACGCCGACGGCTTCGACAACTTCAAGCTCGAGCCCCTTCATATCTTTACGGAGGGAAATACAGCGGTGGTGATCTACAAGCAGACCGGAACTCACACCGGTGAATTCATGGGCATAGAACCCACGAACAACAAGTGGGATCAGCTCGGCTGCAATATCATCACCCTCGATGACGACGGGAAGTTGGTGGACATCTTCGATCTCTTCGACCAACTGGAGCTTCTGGTCCAGCTCGACGCCGTGCCCCAGGAGATGAAAGAGCTCACCGAAGGCCTGAGCACGCGCCCCGGTGCCTAACCCGGACTAAGGAGTGATGAGCCCCATTTTCGACGCTGTGACACTGCTGTTTCCCGGTGTCGCAGCGTCGTCGAATGGCCCCACAAGAAATGACCACTAATCGCCGGGCAATACGAAGCGCGGCTCGCCATCTTTGGCCCACTCGATATAGGCGGTGCGGGCGAAGTGATGACCCATGACCCGATCTATGGATTGTCCCCCGCCGGTCCAGCGCTGAGCTCCGCAATACCAGGACGGCCTGCCGTCGTATTGGATGCAAAATCCGGCGTCGATCAAAGTGTCCAGACCGTAGTCCTCGCTCAACTCCCCGTCTTCTTCCACCGCCACCGCCAGAAAGGGCGCGTCCATTCGGGGAGTACGAGGATCCCCGAAGGCGCGGCGACAGGTCTCGCGCCAGCGATACTTCATATCCCGATTCGGCGATCGACCACCGACACCGGAGACCCTTCCCAGCGCTACGGCCGCCGAGCTCTGCACCTCTTCTTCGGGCGAATTCATCAGCCGGCACAACATGAAGAGCGAGCCGAGCCGAAAATCGACGTCGTAATCGGGCAGCGCGTCGGTCTCGACGATATGCCACTTCTCCGGTTGTCCGTTACGGGCGAATTCGGCCAGGACATCGGCGGAAAATCGAAGATCTCCGGTGCTGACCTTCGGATCGCTCACAAGCCCGATGAGCACCTCCAGAAGATCGCCGCCGAATTTCGGTGCCTTCTGACGAAGGGCCACCCGACAACCATCGGCGGCCTGATATTCCGGAGACAAGGCGCAGCGCCGAAGCCAGCGCTCGAAACGCTCACTACGGGGCAGCTCATCGGCTCGCTGCAGGTCATCGATGACTGTCTGCATGATATGCCCGTGCTCTCCTGACCGGTCCACATCCTCCCAGAATCTCTCCAGCTCGTCGTTTAGCTCCGCCTCCTGTGCCAACCCTCCTTCTAGATACAAGCGCAACAGACAACTCCAGGGAGCGTCGCTTCGGCGTCGATCGACAGATCGGAGCAGCGCCACCTTCGGTGGACGCGAAAATTCGCCGTCCCTCAACTGCTCCTCATGGGCACGGCAGACCACCTCCGCCGCCTCGCGCGGTCCCACCTCGAAGACCCTCGCCGAACGAGCGGCTTCCACTTCCCAGTCTACCTCATCGAGGGTGCCCTGCTCGACCATCGCCTCAAATTCGTCGCGGTCGCGCGCAAGCTGGCGCTCCTCCTCATCCTCAATATGTGCGTAAGGGTCCGGTGCCTCTTCCGGCTTCGGCCACAAGAACCAGCCGAAACCAGCCAGCACCAACGACAGGGACAACCCTACCCACAATTCCAGCGACAGCGCCGTCTCGTCCTCCTGAGCTTCCTCGTCGGGCGCCGGAATCTCGAGTTTCTTCATCGGTGTGGTTTTCCCTTCGGTGCAGTTATACGACCTTGCGAGGCCATGGTAACGCTATGCACCTTTGGTGTCGACTTGGCAGCCACAAACTTGCTCCGAAGCCCGGTGGCCACTACCCTCAATGGACCTTCGCAGGTGATAACTTCGACCTGGACGCACTGCTCGGCATGACCACGGAAAAACATGACGCTCCTCGGAGGCCACGACATTCGCAGGACCGACGACCCTCGGCTCCCAGCGTCCTGTCAGCCGACGTCGAAGCCCTCGTCGATCTCCAACGTCTACGTGGCTGGCCGGAGGTCCACGATCCCTCATTGCGCGCTCCTCATCAACTGCCGGCCCTGGCGGAGCTGATACAACTCGATGAGAAGGGCCCATCCCAGAACTCGCACCGCATCCACGGACCGGACGTCCTTGTGGGCCGCTCTCATTTTCGGCATCCCCCGGTGGACCTCTCTTTATATGGTCTGCAAGATCACCAGCTCTATCGCCTCGGCTCGCCACATGCTCAGTTCTTCGTCGACGACGAACGGTGGTATCTGCGCATTCTCGCTCCGCGCAGTACGTCGGCTCTCAATGGCGACCCACTTCTGCGCGGCGACGCCCCCCGAGCGCTGAGCACCGGCGACGAGATCCGCCTCGGCGCGACCACCTTTCGCTTTTTCCCGTTGACGACGCGGCTCGACGAATGGCGACACCAGAAGCAAAACCTTCTCGAGGAATTACAAACCCCTGCCCTTCTTCTCGAGCGCAAGGGGGCTGTCTGCGGCCCCCTTCACGATCTCGATGCGAAGACGCCCCTCGTCATCGGGCGAAGCCACCCCGGCCCGAACACCTTCCCCGACACCTCTCACTGGCCCCAGTTAGACAACCACTTCTGGGACCTGAGCGGTGTCTATGACCAGGAACGCACTTTTTTGGCCTTTCGCCACGCTGGCGTCGAATACCGCAACGGCAAGTGGGTCCTTTGCCCTCTGTCTCCCGGCTATAAGACCTTCCTCAACGCAAAGCCCATCGCCGAGGCCGAGCCCCTTCATAGCGGCGATCGAATCGGACTGGGCTCATTGATCCTGCGCTTTCGCGATCCCGCTCAGCCCCATCGAAGCCCCCGCTCATCGCTCATTCCGGACTTCGTCGACTGGTCCGAGGGACGCCCCCCCGCGGCGCCTCCTGGTGCGGCGCCTCCTGGTGAGGGTGACTGATGGCTTATTTCCTCGATGACCTGGCGAAGGCGTCCCGTCGGATCGATGACTTCGATAGCGATCTCGACGCCGTGCGCGCCCGGCTGGTCGAGGATGACGCAGGCCGGCGATTCCTGGTCTGGCAGGGCTCTCGCTACTGGAAAGCTGGCGTCGAATCACTGCTCGAAGCTTCCGAACTTCCCTCCCTCTTGCCACGTATTCCAGATGATGCAGCCGATGCCATCGTCATGCGATGCCCTGCCAACCTGGATCGCTTCGACAACTGGAAGTGGCGACACCTGGACGCTCGCCAATGCGTCGCCGCCCTGGGCGACCTCGCAATGACGCTGGACACGATTCACCGCCAGGGACTCACCCTGAGCGGAATTCGCCGCGCCGAGTTACTCCTGGACTCCGAGACGGGACGCCTATTTCTGGCCACCATCCCTCGACTCCAATCGCTCAGCGTAGACCGCGAGTCCATCTGGCGCGATATCCGCCTCTTTGCAGCCCTTGCGTACGAAAATTTTCTGGAGCACGAATATCCCGGCGACCACCGGCTGGTGGAATTGCTCCGCGATCGGGAGGCCGTCGCCGACACGGGCATCACTCACCCCGGACTTGGCCAACTGCTGGCCGGATGCGTCAGCCCCTACGGCGACCTGGCCTACGAGTCGGTGGACGATCTCATCGAAGGCCTCGAACAACTGCGTCGTGAACTGCGCCGGACACTGTCCTTTCGGGTCGCTTCGCGATCCACCCTGGGAAATTATATCTTCCGTCAGAATAATCAGGACTCCTGCGGCCATATCCTCGTCGACACCACCTGTGGCTCCGAGACAATGCGCCTGGGCTTTTTCTGTGTCGGCGACGGCATCGGCGGGATCGATGACGGCCAGCGTGCAAGTTCGCTGGCCGTCCAGACCGCCTGTGCCTCCTTCCTGCGCACCTGGAACAACGCCGATCCTCGCAAACTGACACGTCACCCCACGGCCTTCGCCCGCGCCATCGCCCGCCTGACCAGCCAGCGCCTGGCCATGGAGGGCAACTTCGCCCCCGATGCCAACCGCGGAGGCACGACCTTTACGGGGGTTCTCATCGCTGGAGACCGCGCCGGAGTCTGTCATGTCGGTGACTCCCGTGCCCTGCTGATTCGCGACGGCCACATCCTCCCACTGACCCGCGATCACACCCTGGCCACCATCCTCGAACGCCTCGGCGATGACAGCGCCAATGACGCGGCAAGCCACCGCACGATCGCCCGCTTTTTGAGCACCAACGCCGAATTGACCTGGGATCGCATCGACGGCATTGACGAAGCCGCCGCCAGTCACCTGGGGATCGACGGTGACCGACGTTATATCGATGGTTTTTCGCTTCGCCCCGGCGATATCCTCATCCTCACCAGCGACGGCGCCCACGACGAGATCGACGACGACACGCTGCGACGACTGGTCCGCATTCACTCTCGCGACCCCCGGAGTCTTTGCGACGCCATCGTAGACTCCGCCCTGGACAAGATTGGTCGCGACAACGCCACGGCTCTCACAATTCTCGTGGAATCGAAAGGCGCGTGATCGCTCCTCCTACCGGGGCCCGCACAAGATCGACGCCAATTTTTCTTTTGAATATTCCCCGCATTGAATCGTCTTATATTATCAGCTACCCTTCCCGACGTGGACGCTCGGCCCCAATTGGGATTCGATGATCATCTCATCATATTCAGAGGTAATCTGACCATGAAACAAATGTTTCTCACGAAATTGATCGCCCTTTTCTGTTTTGCTGCCATCGCCACCTTTGGATCCACGGCCCTGGCCTGTGAAAAGGATGGCCACCACGAAGAAGACGAAGAGACCGTCGCCTGCGGCGACGAAAAGGACGACGACAAAGAGTCCATCGCCTGTGGCGACGAAAAAGATGACGACAAAGAGTCCATCGCCTGCGGCGACGAAAAAGATGACGACAAAGAGTCCATCGCCTGCGGCGACGAAAAAGATGACGACAAAGAGTCCATCGCCTGCGGCGACGA
>SLPW01000224.1 GCA_007131755.1 Myxococcales bacterium
AGATAGACATTATTCGATGGCCGTCTTTTCCGCTGCAACGTTTGACACCCGCACGTTGAATGGTGCAACCCTATGAGAACTCGGTCGAGCCGATACTCACCAACCAGTCGTGTGACCAATCTCATCGATATGGAACGGAAAAGTACGTTTGCGCGACGCGAACGCCTTAACGTCTTTGGGAACTTTTTACCCGGCCACACCGCGAACGGAACGGCCAACTCACCATCGACATGGCGATTGGCAGGAGCCTTGCCCAACATCGACTAATCAATGACTGGCTGATTAACCAGCAAGCACAAGAGCCAGACCCTCAAATCTTCAACCCACTAAAAGCGACCGGACACTCACAGGTTCCCGAGAACGTCAGAACCCGAGTGTTTTCACCCCAGGTGGCATCAAATCCCGCATCGATAGTAATTTCGCCCCTTTCGATGGCGGCCTTGAAGTCAGCTCCGACGCCCTCTTCGAAGGTCCACTTCAGGTCTTCGAAATAGTAGGCGACGGTCACGAGATAGTCTTCGTCGACTGAGACGTAGTCGGGGTTTCCTTGCTCTTTCCAGCTTCGAAGCTTGTTTCGAAGGCGATCACCTTGGAAACCGTGTTCGAAGATCTCTTTTCGCACCTCGCTGACCTCGAGACTGGTACGAACTGTGCTCTCGAATCCCCCGCCGATCGTGAGGCCAAGAAATGGGATATTGATGCCAGCCGAAAGATCGACGCGATCGGTCAGTGTGCCAACGAGTATTTGACCGTCGTAGGTCTCAGTCGGATAGTCGTCCACATCTTCTCCAAGCAGTTCCCAGGCGTAACCTCGAACGCGGCCGAAGTCGGGAACACGGCTCCGAATTGGCCAAGTCCGGCGACGAACCCACTCGGTGTCGATGATGGCTCCCGGCTGAACTCGTGGACTCGAAAATGTCAGGATATTGACGTTGTAGGCTTCTTCAAAAAAGTCGATGAATTTATCCATTAGATTCTCCAGGTCTCTAGAAGTTGCATTGTTTGCGGGCCCGCCTCGATATCCAACGAGTCGAGACCACGGATCGCCGGTCATCGACGACCCCCGTACAGGTTGAACGAAAAGGAACCGTTCTCCCCAAATTGCGCGCTCTATGTTGTACAAGCGGTGTGTTTTTCATCCCTACACCTCAACCACACAACAAGACATCAAGACATCAAGACACAACCCACCCGACCATCCACAGGCGCACTACGGGCAAGACCCGTGGCCTCCGGCCACGGCACGATCCACCTAAAAAAAGGCGAAGACATGACGTGGCCTGGAAAATCCCGGTGGGGATCACTGACTACTTTTCACTCCCTCGGTGACGTTACAATCCGAAGTATGTGTATATGGTTGTAAAATTTTTGGCGCTTGTCCAGGGAAAAAGCATACCCCGTTCGGGGGATGGACAAGGCGGTGGGATTTTGGCAGGGGGGATGAAAATAGGGAGGTTTCCCGAACGGCCTTTCCCACCTCATCCACGAGGGCTTCGGCCCGTGTTGGGCGCGCGCTAAGCTGCGAATATCAGGGGTCGCACGCACGCCCCCTCCGCCTCCCACTGAACAACGTGCTCGGCACCTCCCCCGAATCCGGGGAGGAGACCTCCGTGCCCCAATGACGATCCAGGTTTTCGCCGCAGGCTACACAACGCCCATCGAAGCTTCGAAGGTCCCCGGGTCGGGTCGGGGAGGTGGGCCGTCGCTCAGTGTTGTCCTGAGCGACGGCTCGGAGGGGGCGCGGGGTAGGCTTCGAATATTGATAGCCCCACCCACGACTCCCACGTGCCGAAGCCGCGTGGCTGTCCACGTCACGCTTCAATGCGCATGAGATCCCCAGACCCAGCGCCCGTGCCCGGGGACCGAATCGCCGCCCCCTGCGGTTATGCGACGAGCCCTAACACTGATCGGGTTCGCACTCGCCCTGACGAATCTCGGCGCTGCCCTTTCCGATGCCGCACCACTCGGGCATGTCGTCGGGCAGTCCCTCGTGGGTGTAAGGCGACGAACCCTCTTTTACCCACAAGGGATGGTCGAGGACGAATTGCCAGAAGGCTGCCATCTCCGCCTCGCCCTCGCCGGGTTCGGTGGGGGGCTTTGTGTGGCCGCAGTTGTGGACGCACTCCAGGAAGAAGTGACCGTCCTGCTGGAGATGGTCCTCCAGGAGCTCCGAGGTCTCCTCGAAGTCGATTATGCACCAGTCGTCGGGGCCGCCCCACAGGACGATGCCCGGGAGTTTTCGCTCCGCTTCCTCCCAGGGACGCACGCCGACGCCGGCGCCGTCCTGGACGCCGCCGGCGAGGGAGACGAAGGAGGATAGATATTCGCTTCTCTGCGAGGCCAGTTGTGTCGTCCACAATCCCCCGGCGCTGACGCCGGCGCTGGCGACACAATTTCGCTCGATTTCGAAGGACTCGTGGACGCAGGTGAGCATGTCATCGAAGAAGGTCAACTCCTCGTCATAGGCGTCGAGGTGGTGTCCGGCGTTCATAAACGGCCACTGGAGGTCGCCGCTCAAATTCTCACCGGACTCGGGCACCACCGCCAGAAAGCGCACCGTGTCCACGGCCTTCTGGATATCTCCTTCATCGACGAAGCGCTGGGCCGTGCCGGCGAGCCAGTGCCACATGAAGATGACGGGCAGGACTTCGCCGTCCTCGATCTCCTGAGGCGCCACGATCTTGAACTCCCGCTCGTAACCGGAGCTCTCCAGGGTATTGAAGCCGACCTCCAGTTGGGGACATTCCCCGCCGGAATAGGGCTGTAGCTCCGGCGGCGGCGCCGCTCCCTCGGGCGGTTCCTCGTGACAGCGAAAATGGGTCTCGATCCCATAGTCCGGCGGATGCTGGATGATCTCGGTGTCCGCGTCTTCTCCATCATCGACGTCTTCGCTTCCCACATCCCCCACGTCACCATGGCCGGCGTCGTCCGGATCGCCGTTGGTCGCCTCCGGGTCGTCGGAACATCCCGTCACCAGGGCGCACAGCCCGATCACGACCAACGCCCAGCTCAATTTACTCCACCGTCCATTCACCATCTGTCGACTCCTGCTGTCATTTCCGTCACAAAAACTCCGATCTCCCTACTACCCAATACCCACCACCCGCCTTTCACCCACCACCCGCCTTTCACCCACCACCCGCCTTTCACCCACCACCCGCCTTTCACCCTTCACCCACCACCTGCCCTTTACCCTTCACCCGCCACCTGCCCTTCACCTTTCACCTCCTCCACCTATCGTCGAGATCGGTGCGATCCACCAGATAGGGGTTGAGCATATTGACGAGCTGACGCTGATGTCGACACTGCATGGAATTATCTTCCTGCACAGTACAAACCCGCACGTGGGTCGTGCGCGGCTCGGAGCGAAAGATACCCGATTTCGTGCCCGCTGTCTGCTGACGGGTGTAGACCAGGACCAGAGTGTCCTCGTCGTGCCAGTGGGTGAACTCCACGGTTCGCGTATGCCTCTCGGTGCTACAGCCCGTGGTCATCATGGCCAGTGCCAGGGTTGCAGCCACCAGGAGAGGACCGACCGATTTCATCGTCCGGGCCATCATCGATACTCCTCGGTCTTCAGGATCCGCGTGCGCTCACAATCGGTCTCCAGGATCTGTTCTTCGTCGGTGTCCTCGTCGGTCTCGGCATCGATAGAACAGATCTCCACGGCCAGCCCCTGATCGGAATAGGAGGTGCCGGCCAGAGAGCGCTCACCGATAAGATACATATATTTTACGGTGCGGTCGTCGACGACACGGTAGTCCGTCAAGAAGGTCGCCTCCGGCTCCGGCCCCGTCGTACATCCCGAGCCCAGGACGATGGCGAGCACTCCCGCGGCGGTGATGCGTTTCCAGTATCTCATCTACTCCTCCCACCACTGCGCCGGACCGTCGTCTGCTTCCTCTTCTTCTTCTTCTTCCTCAGCGTCATCGTCTTCTTTCTCGGCGATCTCTTCCTCCGCCTCGTCGACGTCGTCCTCCGCCTCCTCGACCTCTTCTTCGGTCTCCTCGACGGCAGCCACCTCTTCTTCTTCCTCGATGGCCTCCTCCTCCTCTTCGACGAGATCCGGGGTCTCTGCTTGCTCCTCCTCGACGGTCTCCTCTTCTTCTATCGGCGGGCGTTGTCGACGACGCTCGCCAGAAGGCATGTCCTCGTCGGCATCTCCCACTTCTTCCGCCACCTCCCGTCCCGGAAGTCTGCCGAATTCGGCCCGATATCGGGCCACCATCACCCCCGAATTCGGCCCGGAGACCCGTCCGAACTCCCCGGCCAATTCGGGGGCGCATATGGGCCCTCCGGAAAGACCGGCGTCACAGACGGGATCGCATTCGAGCCCGTCCTCGGCCTGACGACAGCCCCAGAACAAAATACCTCGCTCTTGTTCGTAGGTCTTCAACGTGACGAATTCGTATTCCGGATGCTGGCTCAAATCGAGCATCACCGGATCGGGCCCGGTGCAGCCGGCGACCAGGAGGCTCAACATCATCAACCCCGCCATCGACGAGGCGATCCATCTCGATGGTCCGGTCTTCATCGATACTCCATTGGCAGGCGCCGACAATTCTTTAGCTCGTTCCCCTCCACCTCGCACTCCATCACCCCGCGCTGAATATCGCCGTCCGGCATCTGATGGTCGTAGGAAAACTTCACCGTATCTCCCGTGGAGTCGACGGCACGGATCTGCTGTCCCTGGGGCGTAGAACACCCGGCCACGAGCAGCAGCAACAAGACCGCCAGGCCCGCCACATACCTTCGAAGTTCGCCGACTTTTCTCTTCTTACCCATCGCGCTCCCGAGGAAGACACTGACGTTCATCGAATCTCGATCAGTTATACCGGGCTCTCTGATCAGATGAAAGGTTTCGCTCGGCTTTGCCTCGCTTGTAGTTTCGCTCGGCTTTGCCTCGCTTGTAGTTTCGCTCCCTTTGGTCGCTCGTTGTTTCGCTCCCTTTGGTCGCTTGTTGTTTCGCTCGTTGTACTGCACTCGCTTGTCGTTTCGCTCCCTTCGGTCGCTTGTAGTTGGTAGTTAGCAAACCACAAGTGAGCGCAGCGAACGCAACCACAAGTGAGCAACGCGAACGCAACCACAAGTGAGCGCAGCGAACGCAACCACAAGTGAGCGCAGCGAACGCAACCACAAGTGAGCGCAGCGAACGCAACTACCAGCGAGGCGTAGCCGAGCGGAACCACCTTGATCCTCTTATACCCCTTCAACTACTCTTTGGCCGTCCCGTCGGGAACGACCTCCGCTTGAAATGTTGACTGACGAATATTCGTTACGCCACCCCCACGCGGGTACTTCCCCGACGGTTTTCGTATACACTGTCTGATCGCACCTGGACTACGGATGAATGCCCCCGCAAACAAGCTGCATGATCGCGTCGAAGAACGAATCCTGGATCATCGTGATGAACTCATCGACCTGCGCCGCCACTTCCACGCCAACCCGGAGTTGAGCAAGGAGGAGTTTTCCACCACACAGACCCTTGCCGATCACCTGGTGACGCTGGGCTACGAGGTGCACGTTCGCCCCGAGGGAACAGGGTTATACGCCGATATCTCTCCTCCGAACTTCAACTCCGACCTCCAACCGACGGTGGCGATCCGAAGCGATATCGACGCCTTGCCCATTCTGGAACTCAACGACGTCCCCTACCGTTCGCGAAACGAGGGGGTCATGCACGCCTGCGGTCACGACGTCCATATGGCCACCGTCTATGGCACCGGACTGGGAATGGCCGCCCACCGCAGTGAGCTGCCTGGGCGCATTCGCCTCATCTACCAGCACGCCGAGGAGGTTACCCCCGGCGGAGCCATCGACATGGTGGCCTTCGGGGCCATCGAGGATGTCGACGCCGTATTGGGACTTCACTGCGATCCGGAGTTGGATGTGGGCAAAATCGGGGTTCGCCCCGGTCCCTTCACCGCCTCCTTCGACCTCTTCAAATTCACCATTCGCGGCAAAGGCGGCCACGGCGCCAGGCCTCACCAGTGCATCGATTCCATCTTCGTGGCCACTCAGCTCTGCAATGCGCTGTATCAGTTGGTCTCGCGCAACTTCGACACCCGCATCCCGGCCGTCATCTCCGTTGGAACGATCCAGGGGGGCTCTACCCCCAACGTCATCCCCGAGGAGACCACCATCACCGGCACCATCCGGACCATCGATCCCGATCACCGAAACCAGATCGAGGACAACCTCCACCGCATCGCCGGTGGCATCTGCATGACCCACGGTGCAAATTACGAGCTCAACTTTCAGCGCGGTGCCCCGGCCATCCACAACGACCCCAGAGTCACCGAGGTCTTCACCGACGTCGGCGCCGAACTGCTAGGAGCAGACAACGTCTACCATATCCCCCTTCCCAGTATGGGAGGTGAGGACTTCTCCTATTATTGTGAGCGCATTCCGGGGGCGATGTTCCGCCTCGGCACGGCCTCCAAGAGCCCCTCGAATTTCCTCCACTCTCCGAACTTCGATATCGACGAACGCGCCATCGCCATCGGATCTCGCATCCTCGCACGCTCGGCGCTGCGCCTGCTCCACGACCGGGCGATCATGAAGAAGACGGATCGAATGATGGAGGGGATTTAGGTGATTGGTGATTGGTAGTTGGTGGTGGTTACTCGGCCTCCGGTCGACCGACGTCCGAGCTCGATTCGGCGACGTGGCGGACCATCTCGCGTAGCCTCTGGATATCGAAGGGCTTTTCGATGATATTATGGGGCGCTTGCCGGGGAATCATATCCTCGATCTCCGCCGTCGTAGCCCCGCTCATAAAGATCATCGCTCGCGAAAGCCGGGGCCATCGTCGGGCCATATCCTCATAGATCTCGCCACCCGTTTCTCCCTCCATATATAGATCGCAGAGAATGGCGTCGAATCGGCGCCCCTCGTCCAGGTCCAGGAAGAAGGACTCCACATCCTGATAGACAGAGACGTCGAAATCTCGCTCCAGGATCCTCTCCAACAACTCTCCGATGGACGCCTCGTCGTCGATGACGGCGATCCGTCTTTTGTAGTCGGCCATTTTCTCTCCTCTCCGTTTGCGTGGCGAGATCTATGAAGTAGGCTTGCCTCGAGCCCGGGCAAGACTGCGCCCGGGCTCAATGCAAGCCGAGGCGAAACGGCCACGGCCCAAACCACTAGTGGTGCTCGGCGGAAGTCCTGAGCCGTATTCGGCGAGGACTGGGCGACGAGGTCGAAGTCGTCGAAGTGAGGCGATGCTTGTGCATCGTCGAACATAGACGACAAAGAGATCGTCCTTCGGGACCGGCGAAGAGTGGTTTAAGACTTCTGTCGAGTACCACTACGCCACCAACGCGTCGGGACAACTGGCCAGGAAGGTCTGCAGCCAGCTTCGCTGGGCGTCGCGGCCCAGGGCGCCGACGCGCACCTTTTCCAGCACATCGACGTCCATAGCGAACGTGCCGTCGTCGTAGCGACGCATCACCCCGGCGGGCACCAACACCCCTTCGAAGAACTCCCGGGCGGCAAATTCCGTGCTGCGCGCCGCCGCCTTCTCAGAATGCCCCACGTCTTCGATGAGCACCTCCAGCCCCTCACCGCCGGCCTCGATCTGCCCTCGCCCGAATTCAATGGCCTCACCGACGAAACCCACCAGCGCCTCCTCGCCATAGCGCTCGTCCGATCGGAGCCTGCGCAATCCACTGAGCACCGTCGACAGCGCCGCAAAGACTCCCTTTCGAAGCTCCGCCAGATCCTGTTCCGGCAATAGCGCTTCATCGCGCCACCCCTCCACCGGCCCATCGATCATCGGCGCATCGACGTGCAGTTTTCTGGCCAGACGCAATCCCCACAGGGGATGGACGTTCATGGCCAAGAACAAACCTGCTGCCGTGGCCGGGGGAATCAACCACCGAGTAAAGGACTCCAGAAGTCTCGTGCGCACCTCCTGGGCATCCCACTGGCTGCCATCGTAACTGCCGACGACGAAGCAGTCCTCGTCGGCGCGAAGCACGCCCGTGCCCACCGCAAGAGAACACAGCCCACGCCATCCGCCGGGGGGGCGAAATCCCTGCTGTTCCGTCAGGGTCCGCACCTCCTTTCGATGGAGCCGCCACACCCCTTCGCAGGCCAGCTTCCCCTGCTCGCGGCATCGCTCCTGCAGGGCCAGCAACGCTCGGACCACTCTGTGGACGTCGAATTCCTGTTCCTCTTTCTTACCGCTCTCCACCAGATCGATAAATTGTGTCATCCCTCTTTCCCTGCCCTCTTCGGGCTCTATGGTAAAAGCAGACGACGATCGTTGGATTACCCGCCGTCTGCCATTAGTTTCAGTTGATGGAGACGCCGGACTGCGATACGTCCCGATACGCCTCCACCTCTGTTATCGACGATCTGGACCCGAATTTTGCGGATTTCGTCATGAATGCCCAACAGCTAGCAAGCGGAACCCACTGGAAAATCGGCACTTTTCGCGGACATGACATTCGCGTCTCTCCTTTTTTCCTCGTGTTGATCGGCCTCTTCGTCTTCATGGGGCTCAACGAATTCAGTCGCCTCCCCTATCAGTTGATGTGGGCGCCCGTGCTCTTCTTCAGCATCCTGTTGCACGAGCTGGGCCACGCCGCGGCCACCAAAAAATGCGGCTTCGGCACCTCCAAGATCATCCTCCACGGCTTCGGAGGGGTCGCCATCAGCCGACGCTCCCACACCAAACCCAAAGACGGGATGTTCATCGCCCTGGCCGGCCCGGCGGTGACGGGACTGCTGGCCTTCGGCTTTCTCGGAGCCCTCATCGGCTACGGCGTCTTTACCGGCGGGGAGTCATTGACGGTGCTCGGCCACTTTCTGTGGTTGATGGTCCTGGCCAATTTCTTCTGGCTCATCCTCAACCTCTTGCCCATCTATCCCATGGACGGGGGCCAGACCCTGATGTATTTCTTCCGCAAAAAGGGCGCCGGACAGGGCACGGCCCTGGTAAAGACGGCCAAGGTCTCACTGGTGACCATCATCATCACCGGATTGCTCGCCATCCTGGTCATTCCCGGCGGATTCCTCATCTTCATCATCTTCGCCTTCATGGGCTATATGAACTGGCAGATCCTCCAGCAGGCCAAAGGCGGCGGACCGGGCGGTCCGATGATGATGCGCATGCCTCGGTAATGGGTGCTGGCGAGGCCCGTGTCAAACCGAACCCCGGACTCCCTCGCTACGCTCGGTCGGCCAGGGCTATGTAAGAAGCAATGTACGTTTGGTGGTGCTGCGGGGAGTGCAATGTCCGTTCCCCGTCTACCTCCTCATTTCCGTCCG
>SLPW01000389.1 GCA_007131755.1 Myxococcales bacterium
CTCCAGAGCCAACAAAAGGCGGTGATCACCTCGTGGCGCTCTCCCGACAGTCTGCGCAGCATGCTCCTGGCGTCGTCCTCGTCCTTCGGTTTCTCCAACACTTCATCATCATGGACGACGATGGTATCCGCCGATAAGATCCACCCCGGAAGGCGTCGATCGCCTTCGAGCTTCGACGCCACATGGCGGGCCTTCTCTGCCGCAAGTCGTCGGGCATAAGCCGTCGGCGACTCTCCGGGGCCAATCTGCTCCGGAATTGAGCTGACCCGGATCACCGGCTCGAATCCAATTCCGCAGACCAGTTGACGCCTCCTGGGCGAACCGCTGGCCAATAGGATGCCACGCTGTTTAGGATTGACTGCTTTCATCGACTTCCTCACCGCTGTTTGCAACTTAATTACTACCCGGCTCCGCCACTCAGCGCCCGTCACCGAACACCAAGTACCAATCACCCAATACCCACTACCCGGCTCCGCCACTCAGCGCCCATCACCAAACACCAAGCACCCATCACCCAATACCCACTACCCACTACCCGATTTCCTGTCAAAGATTCCCTTCACCCACAGACTCTTCTCATGGCCGACTATCGAAATCCCTTTCCCACCGTGGACATTCTCATCAGAATCGATGATCAACTGGTCTGGATCGAGCGCAAAAACGAACCTCGTGGCTGGGCATTGCCCGGAGGGTTCGTCGACGCCGGTGAGAGCGTCGAAGAAGCGGCCATCCGCGAGGCAAAAGAGGAGACGGGGTTGGATGTCCACCTACAGGAGCTCCTCTACGTATATTCAAGGCCCGACCGAGATCCGCGCCAGCACAACCTTTCTGTCGTCTTCACCGCCACCGCCGAGGGCTCTCCCGTCGCCGGCGACGACGCCGCACGGGCCCGACTCTTTCCCCTCGAGCTTCCTCCCGTGCCCCTGGTCTTCGACCATCTGGAAATCCTTCACGACTATATCGAGTTTCGAAAGTCCGGGCGTCGTCCCGACCCCGCCACCTATCTCGAACGCCACCGGTAAATGACCAATATGCCAACCCCCATATCACAAACCGCCTCTTCTCGACGGCTCGTCGCCCCTTGCCCGAAGGCGAATATCCCTGCCGAGAGCGTGCACAAAATATGTCGGGAAGCGACCCCCGGAGTTCGACGAAACCGGGAGAGTTCCACCACCGACAGACCACCCAAAAACCTCAACCGCCACCCCCAAAAAACCTCAACCATCACATTAAAGCCACCACTTAAGATTATCCCCTTCCTATTGTTATTCCTCGCCATTCCGGCGGTTTCCATCGCCGAAGAACCCTCGGGAACACAAGAAGAAGAACCCTCGGAAGCACAAGAAAAGGACGTCCGCTTCCAGACCTCCATACAGGCTGCCGACGATCGACCGTCCCTCGATCTACGAGTCTATCGCCCTACCGATGAGCGGCGTGCCATCTGGCACGTCACCGTTCACTCCGAAACCGCTCCCGACGACTTCATCTGCCTGACCACCCTTCCCCTCGAGGCCGGTGACGACTTCTACGAATACGAGGTGCATCACGCTGATCTCGAAGACGGAGGTGTTCAAGGCGCACTTCTCGATATCACTCCCAGCGGTGATGGTGCTCCGCTGGATCCACCGGCCTACCAATTGGCCTTTGCGCTGACCCCCGACGCCGGCGCCCCGGGCTGGCGCTGTAGCCTCGTCGCCCGCGGGGAGTATACGGAGCTCGACGGCGGCCCCAGGCTGACCATCGACGATGCCCCGGCCCTCTTGCGCAGCGACGTCGCCGATCGCCTTGAGTTCTGCGGTACGCGACCTGGCGAATCCGACGAATTCGAACGCTTCGACCCTCAACAGGGCCGCTTCGTGCGCGCAAGCCCCCTCGATATCGCCGACGGCGACGCCGAAAAACTGCGGGCCGAAATTCCGGAGGAACCCATCGAGCCCCCCTTGACCACCGGGTTCTACTCCTGGCTCGTCGCCTCCAGCGACGTGCGAGGAGCCCCGGCAGGTGCCGCTCCGCCCCGTCCTCGTCGTCTTGGCGAGCTGGACCTGTCCACAGCCTGGATCGAAGGGGCCGACGGACTGGGCGTCGGCGAGTTCGTCACCGCCGGAGTCGACAACACCGCCTCCATCCATGCCGTACGTATCTTCCCGGGCCACGGCGGCTCACCGGAGGCGTTTCAGGCCTACGCCAGGCCCACCCGACTCCTGCTGGGCCTGGCAGATGGTCGGCGCTATGTCGTTGAATTTCCCGATTACGATTTTGAGACCCTCCATGCCTCATCGGGATTTTATATCGAGCTTCCCGAGCCCTCGACCTCCAATTGCCTCTCCGTGATGATCCTCGCTGCCGAGGCAGGCACGCCGCCCGACGAGACCAACGCAGATCACCGCCGGTACGCCGAAGCCATCGCCATCTCCGAGATCACACCCTTCTCCGAATTCGACGCTCATACCGAAGGCGAGACTGCCCACCGCCTGGTGGACGCCATCGCCGCCGAAAGCGATCGGGAGCGACGCGATCGCATCGCCGAATTCGGAACTCTCATTCCCTCGGCGATGGTGGAGGCCACCGAAGAACTGCTGCGAGAGGGCGACGAACAGACGCGAAGCCGGGTCGTCCCTCTTCTCGGATACGTCGATCCCGATCGCGCATTGCCCGTACTCCGAGCTCATTTTCTTCGCGCCGAGACCCACGAAGAGGACTATCGCCGCACCAGGCGCGCCATCGCCGCCCACGGCCCGCAGGGAGCCCCCATTCTCATCGACGTCCTCAACGAACTCGATATGGAGGAGAAGAAATACGTCGACGCCGTACGACTCATCGGACGCATCGGCACCGACGTCCATCGACGGCGCTTGATCGCCGAGCTCGGCCAGGGCGATGACTTCCTGCGCCGCGAGCGAATCCGCGCCGTGGCAAACGGGGGAATCGGCGTCGTCCCCGCCCTCATCTCCCATGCCGACGCCCACGTCGACACCGAGGCCGGACTCGACGCCCTGACCTGTCTGGTCTTTATCGGACAACGCCGTTTCTCCACGGAACAAGCCCGCATCGACGCCCCCGATGAGCTACGCGACGTCTATCTCAACAGCTCGGTCCGCGCCCAAAGAATTCGAGCGATCGAGGCCCTGGGTTATTTCGCCCACCCCGAGGGATCAGCCCTGTTGGGAGGCGAAGTCTTGGCCGACGATCCCGACCCCGTGGTACGGGCCTTCGCCGCCGGCGCCCTGCAACTATACGACGACGACGACGCCCGAACGGCTCTGGAAGCGGCCCTGGACGACGAATCACCGGACGTACGTATCGCCGCTGCGCGCTCCCTCAACCGCCGCGAAGACGCCGCCGACGCCACCGATGCCGTCATCGCCTACGTCCATCACGAGACCTGGCCCGCCGGACTCAACCAGGGGCTGATGTTGCTGGCCCATTCTCCTCATGCCGAGGCAAAAGAGGCCATCGCCGACATCGTCGCCGAAGATATCACCTCGGCGAAGGCCTCCAACGCCATGCGGGCCATGCGGCGCGCCGAGCGCGCACTTCCTGCGTCCCATATCAAGGCCCACCTGGCCGACGACGCCACCCCTCCATCCATCTTGGCACAACTGGTACAGATGCTCGGAGTCACCGACTACGACGGGGCCGTCGATATCCTCATCGACATCGCCGATCGAAGCTACCCCCCACTCGACGATCGCCCGCCTGACGAGCTGGACTCTCTTGCCCATCGCGCCTTTCTTTCGCTCGGAACGACCCGACGCGAGGAGGCACAGCAATTTCTCTTTCGAGCCGCCTTCGACATCGACCGCCACGAGTCGGACCGCTATCACGCCCTCCACGGCCTGGGGTTCTTCCCCGACGCCGAATTGGCGATCGCCCTCCACCAGCGCGCCGACGAACTCTCCCCCAGACTCCAGCGGCGACTCCACCAGTCCATCTCCATGATCGAAAATCGCCTCGCCATCGAGGACGCAGAAGAAGAACTGCAGCACCTCATCGACAGCCTGGAAGACGAAACGGACCGCCATCCCGACGAGGAATTCATCGATGAACTCCCCGCACCTCAGTGAACAACGCATTCTCATCACCGGAGCCGCCGCCCGCGTAGGAAAGACCGTCGCCCATTACCTGGCGGACTGCGGCTGTACTCTCGCGATCCACTATCATACGAACGACCAGTCGGCTCGCTCCATGCGCGACGAGTTTCGAGACCGCAATATCCGCTGCGAGATCTTCCAGGCCGACCTCTCCCGATTCGACACCCTCCACAACCTGGTCGACCGAGCGGAGGACGCCGTCGGTCCCCTGACGGGGCTCATCAACAACGCCGCCATCTGGCATCCCACCCCCTTTAAGGACGTGACCCACCGCGACTGGAATCGCTTCTTCAATATCAACCTGCGCGCCCCCTTCTTCCTCGCCCAACGCTTCGCCCAGATCGCCGACGGCCGCCCGGGGGCACAGATCATCAATATGGTCGATATCTTCGCCCGCCGTCCTTTGTCCGAATACTCCCCCTACGGCATGACCAAGGCCGCGCTCCACTATATGACCGAGGTCCTCGCCACCGAGCTCGCTCCCGGCATCCGCGTCAACGGCATCGCCCCCGGCGTCGTCCTCCTTGGCGAGGACGAAGATCCCGATACGGACGAAGAGCTCCAGAAGCTCCAACGCCAGATCCCCCTCGGCTTTCACGGATCACCCGACGACGTCGCCCAGACCATCGCCTTTCTCCTCAGCGGGCCCTCCTACATCACCGGCGAAGTCATCGCCATCGACGGCGCCCGACGACACATCACCGTCTAGCCGTGCTACCCCCCACCCCTACATCGAATCATCGAAGGTATAATACTCCATCCGCGTATCGAATTGGTTTCGGGCCACGATATGCGGAATCTGCGCCTGTCGGTCGTAGGCCAGCCTTGGATAGGAGGGGTTGTCGAAATCACTCACCTCGTACTGCACCCACTCCCCGGCCTCGCGGCGCGTATAAAAGAGCAGGCCATCCCAATCGTCATCATAGCCGTGATGTATGAGCAGGGGCTTGCCATTTTCGTCGAGATCGACCTGTGGGAATAGGCCCGTACTATTGGGCCCCTCCAGGACTGCCTCCTCTTCCCAACCGGTGCTCGTCTTCTTCCAGATCACCGGATGGCCATCGCCGCTTGTGGCGACCCACATCTGGTCATCTTCGTCGATGGCGATGCTGGGAGGGTTGGACGTCTCTCCTCCCAGCGGCTCGGCAGACCAGAATCCGGTGGACGATCGGGTATAGACGAAGATCCCCACGTCTCCGTAATTCGACGTGGCGAATACGGGGCGATGATCCGACAATACGGCCATGTCGATAAACCGCAGGGCCTGTCCTGTTCCAGCGTTGATGATGTCACTTCCCCCGCTACCGTCGGCTGCCTCCCAATAATAGTGGAACTCCCCGTCCTGCGGTCCATCTTCGGTCACGATGTGCACCGTATCTTCCCCGTCGACGACCATACCTACGCGGTTGAAGAAGCCCACCCCGTCGAATTCGTCTATGATCTCCTCTGTCCAGCCTCCAAAGGACGGCCGGAAATAGTGGAGTTTATTGCGATTCGACAACACGAGATGGGCCTGTCCGTGACTGTCGATATCCATCGAAAGATTTGGTGTGGACGTGATAAAGTTATCGCTATTTATGGTGGCCACCACATCATAGGACCAGCTCCCCGCCTCGCGCCGAGCGACGATGACCTGGTCCGCATCGCTGTCGGCGAAGCCCACTACGGGCACCCCATCGTCGTCGACGACCACCTCGAACGCCGCAAAGCTGACGCTTCGCTCCACAGCGAAACTCTCGGTCATAAATTCGCAGCACGGTGAGATGCAGGCTCCGTAGTCGGGGTGACATTCGCCCTCGTCGCAATCGCCGTCGTCCAGACATTCCAGGCAGGTCTGTCCCCCCTCGGAATCACAAATGAGCTCTTCGCTGCAGTGCTCGTCCTCTACACACTCCACGCAGATGGGCACCGTGGTGTCGCAGACGAGATCGCCTACGCAATGGCCGTCGTCCACGCACTCCACGCAGACCTTTTCGTCCACATCGCAGGCCTCGTCGCAATCGGCGTCGGAGATGCATTCCACGCAGACCTGTTCCACCACGTCACAGACGTCGTCACAATGGTCGTCACCGGTGCACTCCACGCAGGCATTCGCCTCTTCGTCACATACGAGACCCGAGGCGCAATCATCGTCGACGATACAGCTTACACAGACATCGTCGTCGCAAACGGCGTCGGGACCACAGTCGTCGTCTTCGATACAGCCGGTGCAAACCAGGTCCTCCACATCGCAGACCGTATCGCCGGGACAGTCGTCGTCGTCGAGACATGCCACACATTCGCGGTTCTCCTCGTCGCAGACATCACCGCTCGGGCAATCGCCGTCGTCAACACATTCCACACACTCCAGGTCCTCCGGATCACAGATCAGTCCGCTTCCGCACTCCACATCGGCACACGTGGCTTCACCGTTCTGATTATCGTCGCCCTGATTCTTCTGATTATCGTCGCTCTGGTTGCCCTTGTCCGACGATTGATTCGACGTCTCGTTCCCCGACATGTCGTTGACGGCATCGATACCTCCCTCGGCGCACCCCGACCCGAGCACCATCAGCAGTCCAACCCCCACTATGAGTATTTGTGCTCCAACTCGACTTCCCATCGATGATCCCTCAGTCAATCACAATTTCGCTCGTCCGCGTCTCCACCATGAGCCTATACAGTAGTGCAGCAGGTATCATGGGCGAAAGTCAAACTTTGCACCGGGTGTGATCGGTCTCCGTCGGTAAGCCGAAAGACCATGGTGCGATGGCATCCCTGCCATCGACCGATACCAGGGATGGTATCGCACCAGCGGGGAAGGGTCTGTAGCTCGTACCGACAGGGTTGGATCATACCCTTTGCACCGGGTGTGATAGGCGATGGTTGGTGAATGTACTTCAGATCCCCCAGGCACGCTGAACTGCGCGTGGCCTGGGGCTACTGGTCGAGCTTCGATCGGTTTATGGTTTGCGATGCGTAGGCCTCCCGATCTCCATTTCTCGACCCGTAGCCCAGGGCCAGCCGAAGTCACAGGCTGCCCTGGGGCGCAGCGCCCCCACCTTTTTCCACCCCTCGTTGACCAATTCCTACTAAATCGCTATGAATAATTGCTCCCACCGATTTGTTTCGGTGTCGGAGGCGAGAATTTTATCGAGCGACCCCGCTCGCGAAACACCTTTCAGGAGTTGAGCCGTGCCCAGTTTCAGTGAATTGATCGACCGCGTAAAATCCGAGATTCGAGAGACCGATCCCGACACCGTTCGTAGCCATCAGCAACACGGCGACGACGTGCGAATCATCGACGTCCGCGAACGTGACGAATTCGTCGAGGGCCATATCGAGGGTGCCGAATTCATCCCCCGTGGACTGCTCGATCTGAAGATCGAGAGCACTGTGCCCGACAAGGATCTGCCCGTTGTTCTTTATTGCGCCGCCGGAACTCGCTCCGCATTGGCCGCGCACACCCTTCAGCAGCTTGGATATTCCAACGTGGAGTCCATGGCCGGAGGATTCACGGCCTGGAAGCGATCGGGGCATCCCGTCCACATCCCGAAGGTGATGACCCGCGAGCAGCGAAACCGCTACAGCCGCCACCTCCTCATCCCCGAGGTCGGTGAAAAGGGCCAACAAAAGCTGTTGGACGCCAAGGTCTTGATGCTCGGCGCCGGAGGGCTCGGAAGCCCCGCCGCCCTCTACCTCGCCGCCGCCGGCGTCGGAACGCTGGGGATTATCGACAGCGACGTCGTCGACCGCTCCAACCTCCAGCGCCAGATCCTCCACACGGACGACCGCGTGGGAGTGCCCAAGGTCGACTCCGCAGAGCAGGCCATCAAGGCTCTCAACCCCGACGTTGAGGTCGTAAAATTTCAAGAGAGGCTCACCAGCGACAACGTCCTCGACATCTTCGAGGGTTGGGACGTCGTCGTCGACGGCGGTGACAACTTCGCCACTCGCTATCTCATCAACGACGCCTGTGTTCACCTGGGCATCCCCAACGTACACGGATCGGTCTTTCGCTTCGAGGGACAGGTCACCACCTTCGGCGTCGACGACGGCCCCTGCTACCGCTGCCTATACCCGGAACCGCCTCCTCCGGAGCTCGCTCCGAGCTGCCAGGAGGCCGGTGTTTTGGGTGTCCTCCCCGGTATCATGGGACTTCTTCAGGCCATCGAGGTCATCAAACTCGTCGCCGACATCGGCGAGCCCCTCACCGGGCGTCTGCTGACCTTCGACGGGCTGAAGACGGAGTTCCGCGAGCTCAAGCTTCGCCACGACCCCAACTGCGAGGTCTGCGGCGACAACGCCGAATTCAGCGGCTTCATCGACTACGAGATCTTCTGCAACGTCGGTTGAGGTCCCGCGAACGCTGGAATTCACCCCGCGGACCCCTCCGCCTACGCTTCGCTTCGGCACCTCCCCACTGCGCAACGCTTGTGGGGAGGGCCAATTGCCTCTCTCCACGTCTCAAACCCCGCGACGCAAACCCCATCCCTAAATCACACGGTCATCCGGCGCCACCTGATGGGGCCATCGGATCGCCTGATAATCCTCGTTACGGGTGGTCAGATCTCGGCGCAGGGCCTTTCGGAAGTTGGCGATCGTATCCTTTGCCGTCGTCAATCCGTCGGAGCGCATCTTCGAAAACCGAAGGTATTCGTCGAGGGCCCGCTCCGTCTCATCGTCCTCCGACATCGCCTTCGCTCTCAAGCGCTCCAACTGACCGGCCTCATCGGCGGCGAAGTCGATATCTTCTTCCCTCTCTCGAAGATAGCGAATCATCTCGGCAACCACGTCCAGCAGGGTCTCTGGATCCCAATAATTGACGTTCTGATCCACATACCCGATGGCGTTGACGGCATCCAACTTGCGCTGAATGGCGCTCACCCTTCGAGCCAGGTGCTTCCAGGCGAGCCTGTCCTCGCGACTCTCCATTCGCCACTCGACGAACTCCTTGTCCGCTCTCTCCGTCGACTTCGTCAGATCCCGCTTGGCGCCACGCAACAGCG
The DNA here is from genome assembly GCA_007131755.1 of Myxococcales bacterium. GTDB lineage: Bacteria > Myxococcota_A > Bradymonadia > Bradymonadales > Bradymonadaceae > SLJM01. Next base: position 9,080 of record SLPW01000389.1, read on the forward strand.
GTCCGTGAAACCGCGAGTGATCGCGCTCCGGGTGCTTATCGCAATAGGCGATGCAATCATCCAGGCAACTAGTCAGTTCGAAGACGTTGGCGTACATATGATTCCCTTGCGTTCTGGGACGACAGCAAACTGCCGGTCTTATGCCGCAATCTGCGCCGTCCTGTCAATCTTCGGCCCCATCCAC